>CAZSSS010000233.1:0-3794 GCA_964609255.1 uncultured Rhodobacterales bacterium | reverse complement strand
GGCGATGCGAAAATGCGCCGGTGGTGGCGCTGGGCCATAATCATATTGTTGGTGCCAGTTATGATCGGGTTAACACTGCGGTAAAATCCGGGGCAATTCATGGCGAAATTCCTATTTACGAATCCTTTGATGAATATTGCGATGACGGGGGCTATAAAACGCTGGAATCATTGCGGGGGGGGCATAAAACAGTTGATCAAATTCAGGAGGAAATCCTGGAATCGGGTTTGCGTGGCCTTGGCGGGGCGGGGTTTCCGTCGGGACGAAAATGGTCTTTTGTGCGCGCGGCTGCGGGGCCGCGATATTTGGCAGTAAATGCCGATGAGGGGGAGCCCGGAACCTTTAAGGATCGGTATTACCTAGAGCGCGAACCACATGTTTTCCTTGAAGGAATGCTGATCGCCGCATGGGCGGTTGAGGCCAAAACCGCGTTTATTTATTTGCGGGATGAATACCCGGAAATTCGTCAAATATTGCTGGCGGAAATCAATAAACTGGAAATCGCGGGTATCGTGGATAAGGGGTATATTGATCTGCGGCGCGGCGCGGGGGCCTATATTTGCGGCGAAGAAAGCGCGATGATCGAAAGCATTGAGGGCAAACGCGGCATGCCTCGCCACCGCCCGCCTTATGTGGCGCAGGTTGGCGTTTTTGGCGCGCCAACATTGGTGCATAATGTCGAAACGCTTTATTGGGTCACCAAGGTCTGCCGTGGAGGGCCGCAGGTTTTAAACAGCCATGAACGCAATGGACGCAAGGGTTTGCGGTCATATTCTGTGTCGGGGCGGGTGAAAAACCCGGGCGTGCAATTGCTGCCCGCCGGGTCAACGATTATGGACATTATCGCGGCATGTGGCGGCATGAAGGATGGCCATGAATTTACCGCATATTCCCCCGGTGGGCCATCTTCGGGGCTGTTGCCTGCCAGCATGAATACCATCCCGCTGGATTTTGATATGCTGCAAGAATACGGCAGTTTCATTGGTTCTGCTGCGGTTGTGGTGCTGTCGGATCAAGACTCGGTTAAGGCCGCCGCCCTTAATATGCTGAAATTCTTTGAGGATGAAAGCTGCGGCCAATGCACTCCGTGCCGGGTGGGTTGCGAAAAAGCTGTCAAATTGATGCAGGTTGATCGCTGGGATCAAGAATTGTTAACCGAACTTAGCACCGCGATGGTTGATGCCTCGATCTGCGGTTTGGGCCAGGCGGCACCCAACCCTATTTTGTCGCTGATCAAATATTTTCCTGACGAGATTTAACGTTGCACCTTTCATCTAGCTGCATCCCATATTAAATGGGATGCAACGATAGGAGCCAGCATGTCCTTTTTCAAAAAGCTCAAGAACCGTCTGAGCAAATCATCCGATAAAATCGATGATGGCCTGCAAGCGATTGTTGAGGAAAAGCCCGTTATTGAAACACCAATACCCGCTGCCAAACCGGGGTTGATCGCCCGTGCGCTGGGCCGGGATACTGCGCCCAAACGGGTGCTTGATGATGCGATGCTTGAAAGCCTTGAGGAGCTGTTGATCGCGGCTGATATGGGGGTGGAAACCGCGCTGAAGGTTTCTGCAAAAATGGCCGAAGGGCGGTTTGGCAAAAAGTTGGGCACCGATGAAATCAAGCGGCTTTTGGCGGCGGAATGCGCCGAGATTCTGGAACCTGTCGCGCAGCCCTTGCCGATTTATGCCAAACGCCCGCAAGTGGTGCTGGTGGTCGGGGTCAATGGTTCAGGCAAAACCACAACCATTGGCAAACTGGCCAGCCAGCTCAAGGGGGCCGGAAAATCTGTTGTGATCGCGGCGGGCGATACCTTTCGCGCAGCGGCAGTGGAACAATTGCAGGTCTGGGGGGAGCGCGCCGCTGTGCCGGTTTTGACCGCACCCGAAGGGTCGGACCCGGCATCGCTGGCTTATGATGCCATGGTCAAAGCCGAACAAGATGGCGCAGATATTTTGCTGATTGACACAGCGGGGCGGTTACAAAACCGCACGGATTTGATGGAGGAATTGGCCAAGATTGTGCGGGTTATTCGCAAGAAAGACCCCGAAGCGCCCCACAATACCTTGTTGGTGCTGGACGCCACCACGGGGCAAAACGCGCTGAATCAAGTCGAAATATTTACCAAGATTGCGGATGTCACGGGTCTTGTGATGACCAAACTTGATGGCACCGCCAAGGGCGGCGTTCTGGTGGCACTGGCTGATCGTTTTGGCCTGCCCATCCATGCAATTGGCGTCGGTGAGGCCATCGATGATCTGTCGCCTTTTGACCCGCTGGAATTTGCCAACGCATTGGCGGGCATCGACGGGTGAGCGAATTTTTTGTCGGGATTGCCGGAACACCGGCGGGTCATAGCTGGGCGCTGGGGCTGGCCTTGTTGGCAGCGGTCAGTCACGCGGTTTTCGGGGCGCTGCAAAAGGGCCGGTTTGACCCTTGGCTAACGCGCGGCGCGATTGACGGGGCTTATGCAATTATGGCGTTGCCGTTTGTGATTTTTCTTGTGCCATGGCCCGAACCGCATATGTGGCCGATTTTCGCCGGAATGCTGGTTATTCATGTTGTTTACAAGGTCTTACAAGCGATGGCTTATTCAAAAGGGGCCTATACAGTGGTTTATCCGGTGGTGCGTGGAACCGGCCCTTTGGTAACAGTTGTGGCTGCCGGAGTGGTCTTTGGCGAACATTTTGAGCCGCTGCAATGGCTGGGGGTATTGCTGCTTTCGGGGGGGATATTTGGGTTGGCCGGGTTTAACCTGACCCGCTCAAAAGTGGATCAATCAGCGTTGCGATCAGCGATTGCGCTGGCGTTTATCACCGGATTGATTGTCGCGCTTTATACAACATATGATGCTTATGGCATTCGAGCGACAGCGGACCCGTTCACATTTCTGGCGTGGTTTTTCCTGATTGACGGGTTGGTTTTTCCTTTTATTGCGGCTCGGCGTTTCAGGATGATGAAAAACCCGCCGCCATTGCTGCCGCTTTTGCGGCGCGGCATGATCGGCGGAGTTCTGGCTTATGCCAGTTTTGGCTCAATTATGTTGGCAACACGTTTGGATACGGTTGGCGAAGCTGCGGTGTTGCGTGAAACATCAACCGTGTTTGCAGCGCTTATTGGCTGGTTGTTTTTGAAAGAAACCGTTGGGCCGGTTCGGGCAGGATTAATGGCAATAATCGCGCTGGGCGCGGTTGTAGTGGAATTTGGATAGCAAAGGCATTAGAGCATCGATATGGAACAAAACAAACAAAACCCGATTATTAAACTGGTCTTGGAAATGGGGCCGATCATGGTCTTTTTTCTGGCCTATAAATTCGCCCCCCACCCAGAGGGTGTCAGCGACGATGAACGGCAATTGGCGCAAGTTCTTTTTGCCACAGCGGTATTTGTTCCCGTGACTTTGCTGGCGCTGGCATATTCATGGATTTCGGTGCGCCACTTGCCAAAAATGGCGGTGATGACTGCGGTGATCGTGGTGATTTTCGGGGGGCTGACCCTTTGGCTGAAGGATGCGACTTTTATCAAGATGAAGCCCACTATTTTATATGTAGCATTTGGGGGAACGCTTGGTTTGGGGTTGCTGCGCGGGCAATCCTATTTGCGGTATTTGATGGGGGAAATGTTACCGTTGCAAGACCAGGGTTGGATGATTTTCACCAAACGGTTTGCGCTATTTTTCCTGTTTCTGGCCATCGCCAATGAAACGGTTTGGCGCAGTTTTGACACCGATACATGGGTGACCTTCAAAACATTTTTCCTGCCAATCGCGACATTCGCGTTCATTTTTTCGCAAA
>CAZSSS010000232.1:0-3811 GCA_964609255.1 uncultured Rhodobacterales bacterium | reverse complement strand
GCAACCCTTCGCGGTCAGGGTCATCGCCTGCCCAACGCAGCAAAACACGCACAGCGTCCTCCGCCTCAGCCCGGGAAGGGCGATCAGAGGTTGTTTTTCCTTTAACCAGTTGGTCGATTACATTCATTATATTCCCTTTCGGCATATATGCCGCCTGTGTCCTACATAGTTACTTTTTGAAAAACTAAAACCATTTAGATTTCATAACTACTCCTGCGGACAGCCTGTTGGTCAAAGGTTACGGAAATGTAAACAAACTCTAAATGTTTAATGATTTGGGTCATAACCTGCTAACCAAGTGCATTTCGAATGTCTGCAAGCAGGTCGTCGGGGTCTTCCAGCCCGATCGACAGACGCACCAAACCATCTGAAATCTTTAACGATTCGCGTTGTTCGGATGTCAGACGTTGGTGGGTTGTGGTGGCGGGATGTGTCAGAATGCTTTTCGCATCCCCCAGATTGTTAGAGATCAGGAAAATATCCAAAGCATTTGCAAACGCAAATGCGGCATCTTTTCCCCCCGCCAAATCCAGCGACACAACCGTTCCGCCCGCTTCCATTTGTTGCATGGCCAAAGCGTGCTGCGGGTGGCTTGCCAGCCCCGGATATATTACCGCATCAATCCCGGCTTGCCCTTCCAGTGCTGTGGCAATTTTCAGCGCAGAATCCGCTTGTGCCCGGCAGCGAATATCAATTGTTTCCAATGATTTCAACATGATCCACGCATTAAACGGGCTAAGCGCGCCGCCGGTATGTTTCAGATATGCCGCCAATGGGCCGTTAATAAATGCGTCATTCCCCAGCACAACCCCGCCAAGGCACCTGCCCTGCCCGTCAATATGTTTGGTCGCCGAATACACCACAATATCCGCGCCCAATTCCAATGAGCGCTGAAAAACCGGCGTGACAAAAACATTATCAACAATAAGCTGCGCATCCACCGAATGCACAATGTCTGCCACCCCGCGAATGTCAATCACCTCCAACGTCGGGTTGGATATGCCCTCAAGAAATGCCAGTTTTGTATTGGGGCGCAGCGCTGCCTGCCATTGCGCAAGATCAAGCCCGTCAACAAAAGTTACCTCAACACCAAATTGAGGTAAAAGCGTTTCGATAATATATAAACAAGACCCAAACAGCGCTTTGGCTGCGACAACATGATCCCCCGCCTTAAGCTGGCAAAACAGTGCCGCATTTACCGCCGCCATACCTGAAGCCGTGGCAAAAGCCGCCTCAGCGCCCTCCAACATCGCGATCCTGTCCTCAAACATTGCCACCGTCGGGTTGCCATACCGCGCATAAATAAATTCATCCGGGCCGCAATCAACAAACCGCGCCTCAGCGGCTTCGGCGGTGTCATAAACAAAACCCTGCGTCATGAATATGGCTTCGGAAAGTTCACCATACTGTGAGCGCCGGGTGCCGCCATGCACAAGATTGGTCCGTGGTTTGTAGTTTGTCATGTCCTATTCCGGCAAGCCGGCCTCCAATAAAAAAGCCCTGATCGGGCATGATCAGGGCCTGTCGGGACCAAGACCTCTTTAGCAGAATATTTAACGTGGCCTGCAATCCAGTTCGACAAAGCGCCACAAAACACTGATTAATCTTTTTACTTTGTCGGGTCAACGCCCTTGTGTTTTTCTGCTGGCAACACAATGATCAAATGGCTGCATACAAAGGAACACCAAAATGATTGATCTATATTATTGGCCCACACCAAACGGCTGGAAAATCACCATTGCGCTGGCTGAAATGGGCCTGGATTACAATCTTCATATGGTCAATATCGGCACGGGCGCGCAATTTGAGCCGGATTTCCTGAAAATCTCGCCCAATAACAAAATGCCGGCGATTGTTGATTCTGACGGGCCGGATGGCAAACCGATCTCGATCTTTGAAAGCGGTGCAATCCTGCAATATCTGGCGCGTAAAACTGGCAAATTCGGCGGGTCCAATGCCCGTGAACAGGCCGAGGTTGACCAATGGCTGCACTGGCAAATCGGCGGGCTTGGCCCGATGGCCGGACAGGCGCATCATTTCTTGAAATATGCGCCCTCAATGGAGCCGCCAAACGTGTTGCCCTATGCACAAGACCGTTATCGCAACGAAACCGGTCGCCTGCTAGGGGTGCTGAATGCCCGTCTGGCTGACCGCGATTATGTCGCCGGAGATTTCTTTTCAATTGCCGATATGGCCATTTGGCCATGGGCCAGCCTGTGGGAAGGCCAGCAACAAGACATCAGCAAAATGCCCCATCTTCAAACCTATCTGGACAGGGTTCAGGCGCGCAAAGCCGTGCAAACCGGCCGCGCCGTCGCCAAAGACCAGCGCGGCAACCTGCAAGACGACAAAGAAGCCCAAAAAATCCTGTTTGGGCAAAAAGCACGGGTTTAATCAGCTGGCTTATTCCTCTGGCCGAAATGCTTGGGGAATATCCACCACCAAATTCCCCTCGATCAAGACCGGTGCCATGTCGGGTTCGGGGGTCAAATCCCAATTATCATCCGCCACCAAACGCTGCAATGTCGCGGAAAAATCAAATTCAATCTTTCCGCCGTCTTTTGAAAAATTGCTTATGGTCAAGCCGCTCGGGCCCGACTCTGTCGGATGTTTTGAATCGCGACCGGGTTCCATTATTTCAACGCTGGACAGATATCCGGCTTGGTCATCTGACAGGCTGATCGTAAACACAACCATTGGCTTTCCATAGGCACCATTGTCGGGTGTCACGCCGGTAATTGTCACAACCTGTTGCCCCATAAATTCACGGATTTCCGCAAACGAGACCTCAAGTTCGGGCATCGTGGCAATGGGCAACAAGGTCGGGTCACCGTTGAATGTCAGCTCCATTTGGCCGATGACCTCATATTCATCAGAAAGCTGCTGCGCGGCGGCAGGCAGGGCGAAAAACAGTAATATTGAAAGAAATAGGCGCATGGGGAATCTCCGCTAAAACAGAATCACAAACAATAATCGCCCCACATTTGCTGTGGGGCAACATATTTATTCCGCAGCGATGCTCAATGCAGCATTTTGGTCCAATACCATTTGCACAGCCTGCGCGGCCTCGGCACCTTTTTTCACAAAATGCTCGGTGTAGAATTTCACATGCTCAGCGCCATTTTGAAAATGATGCGGCGTAAGCGAAACGCTGAACATCGCCACATCGGTTTCAAGCTGCGCCTGCATGATGCCATTCACCACCGCAGCGGCGACAAAATCATGGCGGTAAATGCCGCCATCCACCACCAAAGCCGCGATAACAATTGCATCGTAACCCTGCCTCGCAAGGCGTTTGGCCAGTAATGGTGCCTCAAATGCACCGGGCACATCGAACATATCAACACGGTAATCCCGCCCGTCAGATCGAAGTTTTTCGGTAAATCCAGCGGCCGCCTGATCAACAATATCAGCATGCCAGCGCGCCTTGATAAAGGCGATTTTAGGGGTTTGTGTCATGGTTTTCTCCTTTTGCAACAGACACTAACCCAAGGCAAAAGGAAGGCGCACGCGCACCTTTCCATTCTCTTTCATCCGGACTTTAACCGTCGGCTCTGGAATTTCACCAAAATCTGCTGACACCTATATTTGTCGCGCATCTTATCCGAAAACCGGTTCCCACTTTTCGGGACGCACGCACAGGCCGCTCGCGGGCTATAACCGCCGGTGGGGAATTTCGCCCCGCCCTGAGAATTACGCCGGGTTGCCCCGACAGTTTCTAGTTAAGTTTATTTTGTGGAATGGCAAGGGAAATTCAATCAAGGGAAATCTGACCAGCATAATTTTCCCTCTACGACCTTCACCAATTTAT
>CAZSSS010000231.1:0-3819 GCA_964609255.1 uncultured Rhodobacterales bacterium | reverse complement strand
CTGATATTCCAGCAGATATTTTTGCGGCCTGCCTTGATTTTGCCAAACGTGCGCATGACGCGTTGGGGTGTCGCGGCCTTTCGCGCACAGATTTTCGCTGGGATGAATCGCGCGGCATAAACGGGTTGTTTTTGCTGGAAACAAATACACAGCCCGGCATGACCGCAACATCATTGGCCCCAGAACAAGCCGCCCATAGCGGCATAGATTTCCCGGCGCTTTGTGCTTGGTTGGTGGAGGATGCATCATGTCAACGCTGATTGCCACGCGTGATACCGGAACAGCGCCTGCGGTTGTTTCCGTGCGTCGTGACCCCGCACCAAGCAAAATCAAATACCGGCTGCAACGATTGTGGTTGCGTAAATATGTGCAACCCCTTGTTAGGGTTTGGATGCCCGTGGCCGCGCTTTGCCTTTTTGTGCTTTTATTGGCCGGAAATGACAGGCTGCGCACTGTTATCCAGCAGAAATTTTCCGAAATCCGCACAAATATTGCAGCGCGCCCAGAATTCACCATTCAATCCATAAGCATCCCGCTTGGTTCTTCTGATCTTGTGCGCCAAATTGACGGTGTCATTGATCTGGCACTGCCCGCCAGCGCGCTGGAGGTCAACCTGGAAGCATTGCGCCAGATTGTCCAAAATCTAAGCGCTGTAAAAACGGCAACCGTTCAATTGACATCCACAGGGGTGCTGGAAATTCGCATCATTGAACGGATCCCCCAAATTGTGTGGCGCAATGGCAACCGCATATTTTTGCTTGATGAAACAGGTATTCGCGTTGCCGAAATTCCGCGCCGAACGGTTCGGGTTGACCTGCCGCTGATTATTGGTGAGGGCGCGGACCTTGAAATTGCCGAAGCAATCGCCCTTTTCCAAATGGCTGAACCCTTGGCGGAACGTATTCGCGCGCTGGTGCGGGTCGGGCAACGCCGCTGGGATATTGTTCTTGACGGAGGCCAGATTATTATGCTGCCCGAAACCGGTGCCATAACAGCTTTGCGCCGCGTGATTGACATGCAAAACACCCAGAATCTGATGGATTGGAATCTGTCCACTGTTGATATGCGAGACCCAGTTCGGCCGCTTATTCGGCTTAATGATAACGCCTTGAACGAGTTACGCCGGCGCCGCGACGCCGCATTGGGAGAACCCGTATGATTGATCTTTTTGAAAGCCAGCGCGACATGCGCAATCGCCGTGAAGGCGCTGTAAAACGCGGCATTGTTGCCGTTCTTGATATTGGTTCAACCAAAATTGCCTGCCTTGTGTTGCAATTTGTGCCCGAATCCACGACAGCCAGCACCGACATCACCATCCCGACGATGGGCAGTTTCAGGGTGGTTGGCGTGGCCACAACCAGATCGCGCGGCGTGCAATTTGGCGAAATATCCGATATGAACGAAACCGAACGCGCGGTTCGCACAGTGGTGCAGGGTGCCCAGAAAATGGCCAATACACGCGTTGACCATGTGATTGTCAGCTTTGCCGGGGGGCGGCCCCGGTCATATGGGTTGGATGGTATTGTTGACATCGAACATGGAGAGGTATCAGAGCGCGACATCGGTAATGTTTTGGCCAGTTGTGATGTGCCTCCGTTTGGGCTGGACCGCAAAGTTTTACATGCGATGCCGGTTAACTTTATCCTTGACCATAAATCCGGGCTGAATGATCCGCGCGGGCAAATTGGTATGAAGCTGGCTGTGGATATGCATATGCTGACGGTTGCCAGCGCGCCGGTTGATAACCTGCTGGAATGTCTTCAGCGCTGCGATCTTGAAGTGGCGGGCCTGTCGTTTTCTGGCTTTGCCAGCGGTGTTTCCACATTGATGGAAGATGAGCAAAAACTAGGCGCTGCGGTTGTTGATTTCGGCGGTGGCTCCACCAGT
Organism: uncultured Rhodobacterales bacterium; assembly: GCA_964609255.1. Lineage (GTDB taxonomy): Bacteria > Pseudomonadota > Alphaproteobacteria > Rhodobacterales > Rhodobacteraceae > UBA3077. Next base: position 1,932 of record CAZSSS010000231.1, on the reverse strand, counting down.
GTATCGGTTTTTATCCGCAAGCACATGATATATGGCGATGCGGTTCGTATGGGTGGCGAACATATTACCAATGACATTTGCCAAGGCTTGCGGGTGCCAATGGAGGTCGCAGAGCGGATCAAAACTCTGCATGGCGGCTTGTTGGCAACAAGCGCTGATGACCGTGATTTGATCGAAGTGCCAAACCCGATGGCGCAATGGGAAACCGACCGGCGAACAGTCACCAGATCAGAGCTGATCGGCGTTATGCGGCCACGGGTTGAGGAAATTCTGGAGGAAGTTCGCGCGCGACTTGATGCATCTGGTTTTGACCATTTGCCAACGCAACGCATTGTTCTGACAGGTGGGAGCAGCCAAATTCCCGGAATTGAGGAAATGGCAACACGGATTTTGGGCAGACAAACCCGCATTGGTAAACCGTTGCGCGTGCAAGGCTTGCCTCAGGCCGCAACCGGCCCGGCATTTTCAGCGGCGGTTGGCATGGCATTACATGCCAGCCAACCCCAAGATGAATGTTGGGATTTTGAGGTGCCATCCGACAGATTAGGGGCACGGCGCATTCGCAAAGCAATGCGCTGGTTCCGCGAAAATTGGTAATTTAACCCGTAAAGCGCATTTCTTGCGTGTGTATCGGTGAATATTAGCCTATATTGGGGTAATACACAGCATATTGTGGGTAATTCGTGATTAAGTGGTGACCGAGACTCAATCTTAAGTTAGCATAACGAATCAGCAGGAAATTAATAAAAGCCCAAAAATGGGCAGAGCAGCGAAATAGAACAGGCGGACAGTAAAATGGCTTTGAATCTTAGTATGCCCGAAACGAGAGACCTTAAACCTCGTATCACCGTATTTGGTGTTGGCGGCGCGGGCGGCAATGCGGTTGACAATATGATCGACAAAAATCTGGATGGCGCCGAATTTGTCGTTGCCAATACGGATGCGCAAGCGCTTAGCCAGGCAAAGGCTCCGTTAAAAATCCAGCTTGGCGAAAAGGTTACCGGAGGGTTGGGCGCAGGTGCTAAACCAGAAATCGGGGCATCGGCAGCGGCGGAAAGCTATGAGGCGATCGTTGACCACTTATCGGGCAGTCATATGTGCTTTATTACCGCAGGCATGGGGGGCGGCACCGGCACGGGCGCGGCACCCGTTATTGCCAAAACCGCACGAGAATTGGGGGTGCTGACAGTTGGTGTTGTCACCAAACCGTTTCAGTTTGAAGGTGCAAAACGCATGCGTCAGGCAGAGGCCGGCGTTGAAGAATTGCAAAAAGTTGTCGACACGCTGATCATTATTCCCAACCAGAACCTGTTCCGGCTGGCCAATGAAAACACCACTGTTACCGACGCGTTCAGCCTTGCGGATGATGTGTTGTATCAAGGGGTGAAAGGCGTGACTGACCTTATGGTGCGCCCCGGAATTATCAATCTCGACTTTGCGGATGTTTGTTCGGTTATGAACGAAATGGGCAAGGCTATGATGGGCACGGGCGAAGCCTCGGGCGAAGATCGCGCCATTCAGGCCGCCGAAAAAGCCATTGCCAACCCGTTGCTTGACGAAATCTCGCTTAAGGGTGCCAAAGGTGTGTTGATTAACATCACCGGCGCTGAGGACATGACTTTGTTTGAACTGGACGAAGCCGCAAATCGTATTCGCGACGAAGTCGACCCCGAAGCCAACATCATTGTGGGTTCAACCCTTGATCCAGATATGGATGGGACCATCCGCGTATCGGTTGTTGCAACGGGAATTGACGCTGTTGAAGGGGCACAAGCCGCCCCAGTGCAGCGACGGATGGCAGATCCGGTTGCGATGACCAAAGCGCCGGAAACCGAAGAAATGGTTGAAGAAAAAGCAGATGAAATCGTTGCTGATACGCCGAATTTCATCGACCAGCAAAGCAACCAGCCAGAAAATGAACCAACGCCAGAA
>CAZSSS010000230.1:0-3820 GCA_964609255.1 uncultured Rhodobacterales bacterium | reverse complement strand
ATATCAAACAGATCATCGACCACCACCCGCTGGTTGGCGGCATTTCAACAAAAGCCCCGATCAACGTGACAATCCGGCCCGTCGCTGCCACGGCTACGGTGATGTATAGCATCATGCGCGCCCCTGCGCTCGATCAAATGCCCGACAATATCAAAGGCTTGATCCTTAGCTGCATCCTGTCCGACACGCTTGAATTCCGCAGCCCAACCACAACGCCCCGTGACCGCGAGATCGCTGGGCGTCTGGCGGCTGATCTGAACATTGATGTTGCCAATTATGCCAGCGAAATGTTTGCGGCAAAATCCGACGTGTCATCATTTTCCGATGCCGAGCTGCTGCGCATGGACTCAAAAATATTTGAGGTCGACAACACAAAATTCCGGGTTTCGGTGCTTGAAACCACCAGCCCCGAAACGGTGCTAGCCCGCAAAGACGATCTGCTGGCCAGCATGGCATCGGTCGCAACCGAGGACAGCGTCGATCAGGTCTTGCTGTTTGTGGTCGATATCCTGTCCGAGGCCTCAACCCTGCTGATTCCCAACGCGTTTGTAAAAACCATCGCCGAAAAATCGTTTGGTGTGGCGGTTTCCGATGATACCGTGCTGCTGCCCGGCATCATGTCACGCAAAAAACAAATCATCCCGAACCTTAAGGTATAACCTGCGCCAAAGCCGAGCGAAGCGAGGCCACCGCCGCTCGGGGCTTGCTTGATTTGGCACAAATCATGCTGGCCTCGGTGGCAATTTATTTGCGGTTGAGGGGGCGCTCCCGCACTTCGTTTGGGCCACGCCTCACTACGTTCGGCAAGGCCAGCCTGCGGCGCGAGTATTTTCTGAAACAGAGAAGCTGATCGCGGCGCGGTGAAATTTTATGTCGTTTTCTTTTTAGTTTTTGAATAATTATTACGCGGGCATCTTGCGCGCCGCTTGCGACTCGGTTATGGATGCTGCAATGCAACAATGCCCTTGGCCCTAAGGACATCAACAGGATGCGCGCTTTGCTGGATCAATCTCGTCACAACCCGCCGGTTGGCACAATCGTTATCGAAGATATTGAAATTGGCATGACGCGCTCTGTTGCCAAAACAATTGGCGACGCTGAGATCAAGATTTTTGCGGAGCTTTCGACCGACCATAACCCTGTGCATCTGGATGAAGAATACGCCAAAAATACCATTTTCGGGGGGCGCGTCGCCCACGGGCTGTTATCTGCCAGCCTGATTTCTGCGGTGATCGGAGAGCAACTTCCCGGCCATGGCTCGGTATATCTGCAACAAAACCTGACCTTCCTAGCCCCGGTACGCCCGGGTGATACTGTTATTGCGATTGCAAAGGTTATCAAAATAGATCGCGCTAAACGCCGCGTGACCCTTGATTGCCGCTGTCTTGTGGGCGATACGGTGGTTCTGAAAGGCGACGCGCTGGTATTGGCGCCAAGCCGTAAGTTAGACTAGGGAAGCGGGCCTCGCCTGCGGGTGCGACATGCAGGTTTTTACCAAATTCGAAATTCCAGAACACGCGCGGGGCGCATCGGTTGCCATGGGGAATTTTGACGGGGTGCATTTGGGGCATCAATCCGTCATTGATTTGGCGCGTGGCCGTAACGCGCCGCTGGGTATCATCAGTTTTGAACCCCATCCCCGTTCGTTTTTCAGCCCCGACAGCCCGCCTTTTCGGTTAATGAACCAAGCCGCCAAAGCCCATCAACTGGGCAAATTAGACGTTGAGTATCTGTTTGATCTACCCTTTGACAGCACCCTTTCCAACCTAACGGCTGAGGAATTTGTGCGGGTAATTCTTGCCAAAAACCTCGGGGTTACCCATGTGGTTGTCGGCGCGGATTTTCAATTTGGCAAGGGCCGTGAGGGCAATGCAAAAATGCTGTCTGCCCTGTGCAAAGACCACAATATCGGTGTTACAATCGCGCCGTTGGTGTCTGGCGATAACGGGCCGTATTCCTCGTCAGCCATTCGCGCCAGTCTGGCGGCGGGGCAACCGGATGAGGCCGCAAAAATGCTGGGCCATTGGCACCGTATTGACGGTGTGGTGGAAAAAGGCGACCAGCGTGGCCGTGAGCTGGGCTTTCCAACCGCCAACATTTCGGTCAGCGGCCTGCACTTGCCGCGTTTCGGGGTGTATGCTGTATTTTTTGACGTGCTGGACGGGCCACATAAAGGCCGTTATCTGGGCGCTTCGTCGCTCGGAGAACGCCCTACATTCGGGCGAAACCTACCTAATCTTGAGGTCCATGTCTTGGATTTCAACGGCGATCTTTACGGGGCCAGCGTCTCGGTTGCGCTGGTGAAATTCCAGCGGCCAGAATTAAAATTCGACGGGTTGGAGCCGTTGATTATACAAATGAAACAGGATTGCGTTCAAAGCCGCGCGCTATTGCAGGCGGCCCAAAATGCGTAAGGAATTCTGGATAAATTACCCGCTATCCGAGCTGACCCATAAGGAATGGGAGGCCCTGTGCGATGGCTGTTCCAAATGCTGCTTGCTGAAACTGGAAGACGAAGCGCTGAATGAATATGTATTCAGCCGCATTGTCTGTCAGTTATTTGACGCTGATAAATGCCAATGCGGCGACTATAAGAACCGCAAAAAGCTGGTGCCGGACTGTGTGATCCTAACCCCGGAAAACATTGGCAAAATCGCGGAATGGATGCCCGCCACCTGCGCCTATAAATTGCTCCACCAAGGCAAACCCCTGCCCGAATGGCATCCCCTTGAAACCGGCGACCCGGACAGCGTTCACAAGGCGCAGCAATCGGTCAAAGGCTGGACCGTGCCGGAATACGAGGTTGAAGACCACGAGATTGAAACCTATCTGATCGAAGGAATTGTGTAATGTTTTTTGCCTCTGATAATGGCGGCCCTGCCGCGCCCGAAATCATCGAGGCCATTGCCCGCGCGAATGACGGCAACGCCATGCCTTATGGCCATGATCCGATCATGGATAGCGTGCGCCAGAAAATCCGCGATATTTTTGAAGCCCCCGAGGCAGCGGTTTATCTGGTCGCCATCGGCACAGCGGCAAATTCGCTGGCGCTGGCCAGCATGGTGCAACCGTGGCAAACAATTTTTTGCCACAAACACAGCCATATCAACGAAGACGAATGCGGCGCGCCCGAGTTTTTCAGCGGCGGCGCAAAACTGACATTGCTTGATGGCGATAACGCCAAAATATCCCCCGACAGCCTGCGCGCAGCCATCGGGTTTAATGCGGGCAATGATGTGCATCACGTGCAGCATGGCGCGCTGAGCATTACCACGGTAAATGAACGCGCCGGGGTTTATTCCCTGCCCGAAATCAGGCTGCTTTGCGATATTGCCAAGGCCAGCAATATTCCGGTGCATATGGATGGTGCGCGCTTTACCAACGCGCTGGTGGCGCTGGGCTGCACTCCGGCTGAAATGACATGGAAGGCGGGGGTTGAAGCCCTCAGCTTTGGTGGCACAAAAAACGGGCTGATGGGGGTTGAGGCTGTGGTGTTGTTTGACCCCAAACGCGCATGGGAATTTGAGCTGCGCCGAAAACGCGCCGGGCATTTGTTCTCCAAACACAGGTTTTTGTCGGCGCAAATGGACGCATATCTAAGCGATGATCTTTGGCTAAAGCTGGCCGAAAAGGCCAACAACGCCGCAACACGGCTGACCGCCGGTGTTTTAAAAATCAACGGCGCAGAGCTGACGCATCCCGCTGATGCCAATATCATTTTTGCCCGTTGGCCCCGCAAGGGGCATGTCGCGGCCCATGATGCGGGTGCGCAATATTATATCTGGCCCGACGGGCAATCGCTAAAGGGTCCGGCACAAGA
>CAZSSS010000229.1:0-3823 GCA_964609255.1 uncultured Rhodobacterales bacterium | reverse complement strand
GCCCCGCAGACACCTGACGGAAATTCGGCACCCCGTCGGACAACAAAAAACTGCGGCCATTGGTTTTTGTAACCAATGGTGCCAGAATATCGCTGCTGGCAATCGGGTTTTCAAATTCAATTGGCGTTGCGGGGCCGGTGGCGACAACCGCTGTTAAATCGCCCTCATTCAACCGGTAAACGCCGCTTTCGGTTGCTTCGAACCCAGCCCGCCAACGTCCCGGGGCCATTTGTTCAAAGGCCAATGTCTGACGCTCCCCCGAAGGCGCGATCACTTCGAGCATCCCCGCAAGGCCATCCAGCATTTGCCGTTCCACGTTAACCGACATGCCAAGCGCGGTTGCCCGCAGCACATTTTCTTCCAGCTCAGGTTCCTGCATAAGCCAATGCGCAAGGCGACGCAGCAATTCACGTTGCGGCCCGCCGCCTTCAAAACCACGGCTCCAGAGCCATGCCTGATCTGACGCCAAAAGCGCGATCCGGCCTCGCCCGACGCGGTCCAGTTGCAACAAGGGCCGCCCGTCAAGCCCTTCCATAACTGTATGTCCTGATGTTGGTGTCATTTCAATGATACGAAACCAGCGTCCCCATTGCGGCGTTTCATCGGGCAGGTCACGGTCCAGACCTTCGGTTACGGGGTGGCGCTGACCCAGTTCGGAAACCAGTGGGGTAAACCCTTGTTCGATCACGCGGCCGGTTGGTGCAGCGGGCAAAATCGCGCGCAACGGGGTGCGATACAGGCTTTCTACAGTGGCAAAAGACGGGCCCGAGGTCACCAGAATTGCACCGCCCTCTCGCACATATCGGGCGATATTTTCCAAATAGGCCTCAGGCAGCACGCCCTGACGTCGAAAGCGGTCAAATATGATCAGGTCAAAATCGTCAATTTTATCAAGAAACAATTCCTGCGTTGGAAACGCGATTAATGACAGTTCCTCATAGGGCACGCCGTCTTGTTTATTGGGGGGGCGTAAAATGGTGAAATGCACCAGATCAACTGACGAATCCGCCTTAAGCAAGTTGCGCCAGGTGCGTTCCCCCGCATAAGGTTCGCCCGAAACCAGCAGCACCCGCAACCGGTCGCGCACCCCGTTCAGCGACAGGATTGCACGGTTATTTTGGTCCGTCAGCTCTCCGCTGACTGGCGGCGTGCGAATTTCAAGCAGGTTTATACCGCCGTGTTCAACGGCTAATGACAGCGGGATGTCTTCATTCAGGGGCAGTTGGAATGTTTGCTCAACGCTTGCATCCAGCGATGCAATCACCGTTACCCCCCCCGGTGACGCGGGCGCGGCCCCCAGATCCTCGATACGCACCACCACGTTAACGGCTTCACCGACAATGCCATATGCGGGTGCGGTTTTAACCAGAATGCGGCGATCCCAGTCCCGCGGATTACCTGTTAATAACAAATGCACCGGTGCTGGGAAATCTAACAAGGCCTCAACGTCATGCACTTGCCCGTCGCTAACCAGAATTGCCGCGGCAATACGATTGGCAGCAAAAGCCCCGGCGGCTTCGGACAGTTTTTCCAGTAACAATGTGCCCTCGCGCCCTGCATCCTCAACATAAAAGGTTTCGACCTGCAAAGTTGCATCAAACGCCGACAGTTTGTCCAAAACTCCGGCCAAGGCATCAGCGGTTTGATTTGGCCGACCCGGCAAGGTTTGCGACGCGGATTTATCAATGACAATGATCGCAACGTCTTTTTGATAGCTGCGTTCCTCTTGTTTCCAAAGCGGGTTCAGCAGCGCAGCTGTCAGCACCAGCAGTGCCGCACCGCGAAAGAACCAGCCCGGCAAACCGCGCCAGATGCCAAAGCCAAGCACCAGCAAGGCCGCCATTCCAAGCCCGGCCAAAATGCCAAAAGGCAGCAGCGGATCAAGCACAAGCGACGCGGTCATTGCCCCAGTCTTTCCAGCAAAGCAGGCACATGAACCTGATCAGATTTATAATTTCCGGTCATCACATACATCAGTACATTCACCCCAAAGCGCAGCGCCAATTCACGTTGCCGATCACCGCTTAGCCCCTGCCCAACCGGATACATCGGCCGGCCATTTTCCGAAATGGCCCATGCAGAAGCCCAGTCATTACCGCCAATTATTACCGGTGTTACACCATCGTTCAGGTTGCGAAACGGCGCGCCTTCAATGGTGATCAGATGGGTTGGGGCCTCAACCCAGACGCGGCCTTCGCGCCAGCGCCCCGGGAACACCTCCAACAGGTAAAAACTGCGGGTTAGGACGTGGTCGCTCTCAATCGGTGCCAGCGGTGGAATTTCCAGTTGCGCGGCAAGGCGTTGCAAAACCAGACCATTGGCTGACCCGCCGCCAAACCCCTGCCCCAAATGGGCGTCGCGCGTGTCAAACATGATCATGCCGCCATTGCGAATAAAACTGTTGATGCGCAGCACTGCCGTATCCGAAAGCGAGGCCTGAAATTCGGATATAGGCCAATAAAGAAACGGAATAAGCGAAATATCGTCCGTTTCAATGTCAATTGCCAGCGGCGTCACCGGTTCTATTGCTGTGCGTTCCGACAAGGTTTTTGACAATCCCAAAAGCCCGGCACGGCTGATTGCATCAATCCGCTGATCCCCGGTTTGAACATAGGCCAGCACCGTATTATTCGCCGCAATCAGCGATATATCCTGCGCCTGCACATCCAGTTGACCAAAGGCCAGAACCGCAATAACCGCGCTGGCAACGCGCGGGCCAATCAAACGCCCCGAAACAAACAAGGTGGCCAGAATATCCAGCGAAAGCAAGATCAGCGCCAGCGCCAGCAACAGGGGTTTCAGCGGTGTTTCCTCCCCCCGGGTGAAGCCAGCGCGTGCAACCGCCAAAGGCAGGTTGTTCAGTGTTTTCATGGAAAAGTCGCCGGGCAATAAATTGATTGCGACAACCCGTTCGTTGTTTTGATACAGGCCGGGGGGCGTGTTTGCATCACGCGGATAGACCGCCAATTCCTCACCTGCGGCACCGGGAATATCGGTGGCGTCCTGCAAGGCGCCAAACCCGTCCAGCACTTTTGTTGGCGTCCACATTTGGCCTTCAAGGTCACCGATGGCGGCTGCTCCGCCCCCCGAACTAACCGCCAATCGTGTTAACATATCCACAAAAAGTCCCGACAGAGGCAGGTTTGACCAATCGGCATTAGCCGTGACATGAAACAGAATAATCCGGCCCTGCCCCTGACGAATGCCGGTTACCAGCGGGGTGCCATCCTCCAGCGCGGCCATAACCCGGCCCGGCAAATCGGGATCGGGCTGCGCCAGAACCTGTGCGCGTATTTCAACCTCGTCGGGGGGGGAAAGCCCGGCAAAGGGGCTGTCGGCTGGAAATGGCCGCAGACGTTTGGGCGTTTCCCATGTCATGGCCCCGCCAAGGCTGCGCCCCCCCGCCCGCAGCCGCACCGGCAAAAGCGGGTTATCGTCGTTGGGTCCGGTTGAACTGCTTGCCAATCGAGGCCCGGCAAACCGCAAAAGCGTGCCGCCTTTATTGACCCATTCCAGCACCCGCTCGGTTTCAGCCCGCCCCAAACCGGCGACATCAGCAAAAACCAACACGTCAGGGGCGGCTTGTAAAAGGTCGTTCAGGCTTGCCTCGATCACCTCAGCAGAGGGGCTAAGCGCCTTTCGCAAGTAAAACAACGGCGCAACCAGTTGCGGGCCTTCCTGAATTTGCTGCACTGAATAAAAGGCAACTTTGCGGCGTTGCAGCCCTGCGTCCGTCAACACAATCGCCGCGGCTGATTGCGCGCCAACCAGCACGATCCTGTTGATACGGTTGCGTAATTCATGAGGCATATCGAATAATGCC
>CAZSSS010000228.1:0-3828 GCA_964609255.1 uncultured Rhodobacterales bacterium | reverse complement strand
GCAAAATCAGTTGCGGAATTTCAAATGCCAGCCCGACTTTTTGAAAACGCGACAGGTTTACGTCGTCGAGGTCCAGAAATGTAACATCCAGACTGCCTGCCTCAACGCCGCTAAAAAGCAGTGCTTCGGACATGGCCTGTGCCACCCCGTTTTGGGCGTCAGGCGTGACGCCAACCAAAGCCAATAAATGGCTTTTGCCTGCGCTCTCATAATTAACCGCCACAAGCAGTGCCAATACGACCACACCAGACATATTGGCCAGCTTGGTATCAAGCGCTGTGATAAGGCTTTCGGGCACGCCAAGTGGTGCAGATATTTCCATGGGTTTTTCAGACACCAGACTGTCGTTATGCCCCATCGATTCAGCCAGCCAATCAACGGTTTCCGGCGCTAATACGTTTTCGGACACCGCGCCCAGATTAACCCCCAGCCCGATGGATTGCCCGGCAAGCATTGTCACAATCCGGCGGCCTGAAATGGCCAGATACGGCACCGGTTCATCAGCAAAACCCGCCAGCCGGTCTTCGCGGTCAAAAACCAGCGCAACAGCGCAATCGGATGTGTCCAAAACCAGCGGACGAGCGGTTTCATCTTCTGCTTCTTGCTCCAATATCATGAACAATTCTGATTCCATGATCCGCTCATAATACGCAAAAACTGCGTCATCATTTTGGCGCATCTGATCAAATGCTTGATCCAGTGCAGTCATTTGAATTTCATCCATTTTATTAATCCAAGGCTTTGCCATACTAACGCCAAGCTTCGCCTTTATTTTCAATCTGTTAATTTGACTCAGTTAGTGTATTTTACCGACATAAAGAAAGGCCAGCACAATTCCATGATTGAATTCAAAAATGTCAGTAAGTCGTTTTGGACAGGCACGCAGCGCAAGGTTATCCTTGATCGCGCCAGCTTTCGGGTTGAACTGGGGCAATCCATGGGGATTCTGGCATCTAATGGCACCGGAAAAACAACATTGGTCAATATGATGGCGGGGTTGGAAAAACCTGATGAGGGCACAATCACCCGAACATCGCGCATTTCTTTTCCGCTTGGCTTTATGGGCGGGGTTACCAGCGCCCACAGCGCCGCAGAAAATTCGCGCTATATCGCGCGGCTTTATGGGCTTGACCCCGACTATATCGAAGCATTTTGCCGGTATCTTGTTGATATTGAGGAATATTTCGACAGACCAATGAATACCTATTCGTCTGGTATGGCGGCGCGGGTCTCTTTTGCCCTGCTATTGGCGCTGGAATTTGATATTTATCTGATCGATGAAGGCATGCCAGCCAGCACCGACGCTAATTTTAACCGAAAAGCAGGGAACGTCCTGCATGAGAGATTGATGAAATCAACCGTTGTCATCGTTTCGCACAATATGCATATTCTAGAAAAATACTGCACAACGGCTGCTGTTTTACGTGACGGCACCTTATATAACTATGATAGTCTCGCGGAAGCAAAGCAGCATTACGATTATGAAGAATACTAGCCCCCCTAACCCGCTTGAGCAAAAAGCCAGGCAAAGAGCCGAGCCGCCAAAGCCCGGCACGCCAGCATTTAAGCGTATGGCAAGGCGCAAGGCTGTGCGTATGGGCCTTAACCCAACCAGCGGCGACGAAGCCGTAAGAATGCTGGAAGAACGTGGGTTTGATGTTGTGGCAGACAGGGTCAGCGCGCTGGATGCAGCATCCCTGAACAAAGAACCGTCAAACCTTCCTGCAAAAGTCGCCGCATCAAACGTGGCCACCACCTCCGCTGGTGGCCCGCCCAGAGGGGCGCTGAGCGATGATGAGCGAAAAACGGAAATCAAAAAGATTCAAGACGGAATCGCACGCAGGCGCCGGCGAAAATTTTTGCTTGTGGCCCTGCGGTTGGCAATTTTTGTAATGATTCCAACGTATTTGGCAGGCAATTATTTTTATAATTATGCAACTGAAATGTATATTGTTGAAACCCAGATGGTCATCCAAAAAGCAGACGGCGGCGGCGGTGGTGGCGGGCTTGGCGGGTTATTGGCAGGCACCGGTCTGGCCAATTCAGAGGATTCAACAATTGTTCAGGGCTTTTTGTCATCGCGCGAAGCCATGATAAAACTTGATGAGGAACTTGGCTTCATAAGCCATTACCAGCAAGATTTTATTGATGATATCCAAAGGCTTCCGTCTGATGCGACCTTGGAAGACGCCTATAAAAAATATAGGAAATTCATCCAGATCGGATTTGACCCAAGCGAAGGCGTGATTCACTTATCTGTGGTGGCAATCAACCCACAAATCGCGACGGATTTTTCGCTGGCGCTGATTAAAATGGCTGAGGAACGGGTGGATAAACTGTCCGCCCCCGTGCGGGAGGATCAAATGCGCGGCGCAATTGAAAGTTATGACACAGCGGAACAAGCTGTGCTGAATGCGCAGCAGGCCGTTCTTGATTTGCAACAAAAACGCGGCGTGCTAAGTGCGGATGCGGAAATTTCCGCGCAGATGAGCATTATTTCAAGTCTAGAGGTTCAGCTTGAAAACAAGCGGTTGAGCCTTGCAGAGATTAATGCCAATGCCGAACCAAACACAGCGCGCTCCAACGCTTTGTCAGCAGAAATTTTCCGGCTTGAGGAGCGTGTCGCAGAACTGCGGGCCAATTTGATCGGCGGCGCAGATTCCACAGTGTCACTGGCACGCGTTAGCGGCGAATTGCGGATCGCAGAAACCGAATTATCGATGCGGCAGTTATTATTGCAACAAGCACTGACACAGGTGGAAACCGCCAGAGTTGAGGCAAATCGCCAGACTCGGTATTTAAGCCTAGGGGTAACACCCATTGCGCCCGACGTGCCGACCCGCCCGCGAAAAATGGAAAATACAGCCCTGTCTTTTGTTGTCTTTATGGCAATCTACATATTTTTCTCTTTGACGGTTTCGATTTTGCGCGAACAGCTCAGCGCCTAATGTTGTAAAACACCTTAAACAACCTGCCCTGCGGCATATCCCGATGCCCAGGCCCATTGGAAATTATAGCCCCCCAGCCAACCGGTAACATCCACAACCTCGCCAATAAAAAACAACCCTTTTGTGTTTTTGGCTTCCATGGTTTTGGCGTTCAACCCGTTGGTATCAACCCCGCCGCGCGTGACTTCGGCCGTGCGATACCCTTCTGAGCCAACAGGCCGAACCACCCAATTCTCAAGAAGTTGCACTAATTTTTCCAGGCTTTCATTTGTCATATCCGCGATATTGCCCGCAAAACCAAGCCGCTCCACAATGTCCTGCGCCAGCCGTTTTGGCATGTGCTGCGACAGCAAGCTCTGCACAGACTTGCGGCCCATGGTGTTTTTGGCGGCCTGCAAAAATGCCTTGAAATCAATCTTTGGCACCAGTTGAATTTTTAACCTGTCACCAAAGCACCAATAGGAACTGATCTGCAATATAGCTGGTCCCGACAGGCCTCGATGGGTGAAAAGCATGTCCTCGTCAAAAATGGCATTATTGCACGAAACCCGAACCGGCACGGCAACCCCCGACAGCGCCTTGAACCGGGCCAGATCATCATTCGCAAAAGTCAGCGGAACCAATGCCGGTTCGGGTTCCACAACTTCAAGGCCAAATTGTTTTGCGATCTCAAACCCCAGCCCGCTGGCACCGATTTTTGGAATAGATTTACCACCGCAGGCAATAACCAGACTTTTGCACGTAAATGACCCTGCGGAACTGTGTAACACGAAACCATTATCCAAAGATTCAACCGATTGAACCTCTGTGTTAATCAATAACTTTACATCAGCCAATCGCATTTCATCCAAAAGCATATCGACGATCTGTTTGGCTGATC
>CAZSSS010000227.1:0-3830 GCA_964609255.1 uncultured Rhodobacterales bacterium | reverse complement strand
GTGAAATCATTTCATACCCTGCCATTCGATCAACCTTGGTTGATTTTATGGTGGCCAAAACCCAGCTAGCCGCCGGTTTTGAGGCCTTTGATTCCGTCGCAGGTGGCGAAACCGGTGGCATTCCTTATGGCGCTTGGATGGCGGATCGTATGGGCCTGCCGATGCAATATGTGCGCAAGAAACCAAAGGGTTACGGAACAAACTCGCAAGTTGAGGGTGTGTTGCACAAAGGCCAGCGCGTGCTGCTGGCTGAGGATATGACCACCGACGGTGGCTCAAAGATCAAGTTTGTTGAGGCCATCCGCAAGGCGGGCGGCGTGTGCAACCACACTTCGTTGATTTTCTTTTATGATATCTTCCCGAATACCGTTGAAAACCTCGCGGAACACGGCATCACCCTGCATTATCTGGCCACATGGCACGATGTGCTGGCCGAGGCCAAAGCCGGTAATTATTTTGACACCAAAACGCTGAACGAGGTCGAAAAGTTCTTTGCCGACCCGCTGGGCTGGTCAGCCGCGCATGGCGGGATTTCCGAGGTTTCAAAATAGGGGCTGGCTGAACCCCGCCCTATAAATGACCTGCAAAATAAGAACGATAATCATCAGGCCAACTTCTGGTCCCTAATGCTGGTGGAATCACATAATCGCGACAAGCCTCAAATGTCCTAAGTTTCCAAGCCCCCTCTATTGGCTCTTCATTCATTTGGTCAATCAGCCATTCCGTCATTTGCCCGTCAAAATTATTACACGCAAAACTAGCGAAATGCTGGATATTCCATTCATCTGGATATTCCTTAAGAATATCCAGAATGCCAAGTTTCATCAAATCCCAGTCAACGTCGGTTCTGTAAAATAATTGATTTCCGTAATATCCCTGGATATGCCAATAAATACGCGTATAGACTGCGGCACCTTTGTTTACGGCAGTATGTGCCATGGCATAGCGGGCAAATAAATCTAATAGCCCGTCGTCGCCGCTCCACCTTCTTTCCAAATGGGTGGCTGCGACAAAATAAATGCCGTAATAATCCGGGTATTTTTGCATACCTTCCCACAAGACATCGTTAAAATCTGCGGACCTAGCCCGTTGAACCCCTAACACGGTAAGCATCGTTGCATACCATTCCGGATCAGTTTTTCCGATGGTTTGGCCTTCAAACAACACATCCTCGGCTTTGCCCATGTTTATGATAAACCGCCGCATATTAGGCGCTGACACATCGCTGGCATAGCTTTCCCCCCTGTAATACCACGCCAATGCGATATAGAATTTTGCTTTGCCGATAATTGGTGTTGGTGACGTGGGTATTTCAGCTTGGTAAGCATCCCAAAAAATCTCAAACATCTGAACATAATTGTCTTCATACACATCAAAATCATAGGTTCCTAAAATTCCACCGTAAAACAAATTCAATTTCCACAGGCCACTTGATGTTCGGGTTTCATTACGGCGAAACGCCTCACCAATTGCTTCGAGCTTAGAAAAACCTTTTTCTTTACCAAGGTTCATGTCGGTAATTATCTGCCCGACTTGATTAGAAATAACGCGCCGATCTTCCAGCTCTCCTGCGAAGCTGGAAAAACTGAATAGTGTCGCAATAATAACGGACATAATTCGAACAAACATTTTTCACCTCAAGGACTGTGCGTATAAAGCTTATACAACAATTATGCGCTTTCCAAACCCAAAATACTACCTAAAGCTGCGCGAAGCGAGGCCATAGCCATGCGGCATTTCCGAGGTTTCAAAATAAACCCAGCAGCCCAAAAGACGGTTTGAGGTTGCCCTCAAGGTATAAACAGCTACATTTTCGCCAAAATCATTAACCTTTTCGTAATTACGAGTTGGATTAAACTCAATTTTGCCATAATTATTGCTCAAAGACCTGTAAATTGCGGCACAAAAACCATATAACCATTTTTTGATCAACCAGTAGGAACATAGTAAAAATGTCAATATTTCAATCTTCAACGTTCTTTGCCTCAATATGCTGTGCAAGTAGTCTAATCGCATTTGATACAGCAGCAGAACCCGTGACCCTTAATGCTTTGGATGGCTCGATGAATATTTCGGGTGAACTGGTGTCTTCTGATGATCAATTCTTTATAATCCGCACGGTGCTGGGTGAAATGGTGTTATCACGCGATGTTGTTGAATGTATTGGCGCCGCCTGCCCGGTTTTGATTGCGCAAAACCCCGCCGACAGTATTGTTTTGCAGGGCAGCGATACCCTTGCTGATGAAATGATGCCGCTGCTGCTTTCGGGGTTTGCCAACAACCAGAGCGGCACTGTGGATATGATTAGTTCAGGGCAAAACAGCTCCTCATATCGGTTAATTGCCGAAAGCGGGTTTGGGGATCTGATGGGCAATATTATTGTCAACTCCACGTCCAGCGCTGATGCTTTTGTTGCGCTTGGCGATGAAACAGCGACCATCGGCATGTCAGCCCGCCGTATTGTGCGCGCCGAAGCGCGTGCCTTGGCCAAAACCGGTGCAGGCATGATGGTCGCCCCCGAGCAAGAACATATTATTGCCGTGGACAGCCTGACAATGATCGTCCATCCCTCAAATCCGGTTACCAGTGTTTCGATCAATAATCTTGCACTGATTTACACAGGCACAATCACCAATTGGCGCGAACTGGGTGGCATGGATCAACAGATAAACGTCTATACGCGCAATGCCGGCTCTGGTGCTGGCTCCGTATTTAGCGACCGTGTGACAAACGGCGCACCGCTTGGCCAGAATACACAGGTCGCAAATAGCAGTATAGAAATGGCAAATTCTGTCATGGCAGACCCGGCCGCAATCGGGTTTGTGCCTTATGCATTCATTAACATGAACAAGCCACTGGATCTTATTTCTGAATGCGGCATTGTCTCAAGCCCGATTACCTTCCTTGCCCGAACCGAGGAATACCCCCTCACCTATCGGCTTTACCTCTATAATCGTGGCGAAGACATGCCCGCCTTAGCCAGCAATATCGTCAGCTATGCCACCTCAGAGGCGGCATATGGCGTGATCGAAAAATCTGGCGGGATCAGCCTTGGTGTGGAACGCGTTAGCCATGATGTTTTACATGCGCGAATGCAAATGGATATGGTCGACGGTGATATGGGGATGACCGACAACAATATGGGTGTGGCCAACAACGATATGGGGATGGCCAACAGCAATACCGGAATGGCCGACAGCGATATGGGGATGGCAAATGGGGGCACAGATATGTCAGGCGGCATGAATGAAAGCAGCCCTTCCGCTATGAATAACGGTGGTGCCATGATGCCCCAAACCATGATGATGGGCAGTGGGAACCCTGTTGAAACGGCCTTAATACAACAAGTCATGGCGGAAATGTTTGTCTGGGACAACCTCTCAACCGTATTTCGTTTTGCCGCTGGTTCGGAACAGTTGGAGCGCAAATCAGCCGATGACTTGATGGTATTGGTTGATTATCTGTCCAACGCGCCCGAGGGCACAATTGTTGCCTTGGTTGGCTTCACCGACAATGACGGTGTATTTAGCGCCAATCTATCGCTGTCACAGCGGCGTGCGGAAATTGTCACGGAACAATTATTGGCCCTTGGTGGCACGCAACTTTCGCATATTACCTTTGAGACACGCGCCTATGGCCCTCTTACCCCGGCGGTATGCAATGACACCAACGAAAACAAACAGATCAACCGCCGCGTAGAGGTCTGGATCCGTGATATGACATAAACGCGCCTATAGGGCGCATAAAACTTTGGCTTTAGGTCAAAGTCTTGGCTGATCTGATCAACAGGTCAGCCGTCTAGCCAAACCAGTTAAACCACCGCCCGTAGC
>CAZSSS010000226.1:0-3831 GCA_964609255.1 uncultured Rhodobacterales bacterium | reverse complement strand
CCATACCCGCCAACGTGCCCCCCGACCCCACCGCACAAATAAAGCCGTCAATCTTGCCAGCGGTTTGCGCCCAGATTTCGGGGGCAGTTGTATCAATATGCGCCTGACGATTTGCAATATTGTCGAATTGATTGGCCCAGATCGCCCCGTTTGGATCGGTTTTCGCCAAGGCTTCGGCCAGCCTGCCGGAATAACGCACAAAGTTATTGGGGTTTTTATAGGGCTTTGCGGGAACCTCAATCAGCTCTGCTCCGGTCAGCCGGATCATGTCCTTTTTTTCCTGACTTTGTGTATCTGGTATAACAATAACCGTGCGAAACCCCATTGCCGCGCCCACCAGCCCCAGCCCAATTCCGGTGTTGCCAGCAGTGCCCTCTATGATCGTGCCACCGGGCCGTAATTCGCCCGTAGCAATCGCAGCGGTGATAATCGACAACGCGGCGCGGTCCTTGACCGATTGCCCCGGGTTCATAAATTCGGCTTTGCCGAAAATCTCACAACCCGTTAGTTCTGATGCGTTATTTAGGCGGATCAGCGGGGTATTGCCGATGGTATCAGGCAGATTATTATACACATTCATAGCGTGAACCCTTTGATTTATTTTGCTTTTTCAATTTAAGCATTTCTTATCAGCGCGCAAGGTGCTGCCTTATCAATTCATTATGCTATGTAAAACGCGAAATATGCCTATATAAAGGACAGAAATTTTTTAAAAATAACTGAGGGTTTATTATGCACGTTAATCGCCGTAAATTTATTAATCGAATGGCCGCCGCCGCGGTGCTGGCCGGCACTGCCAGCAGCCCAGTTCTTGCGGCCACAGCAACCCGCCGATTTATAACATATCTTGGCCGCAGACAGGTTGGCGAAACATCAACCATTCTAACCCGCAGAGGCAGCCGCGTTATTGCTGAAACCGAGGCACGCCTGCATGTCAGCATTCTTGGCTTGATCAACTTTGATTATCACCTAACCAGCCGCGAAGTCTGGCGAAACGGGGTGCTGATGGAAATTCAGGCCACCACCAACAATGATGGCCGCGCCGAATTCGTTAATGCCCAGCGCATAGACAGCGGTTTACAAATTGACTCAAGCCGGTTCCAAGGGGTTGTTCCGGGCAATCCCGCAACCACCAGTTATTTCACCGAAGACTTTATGTCTCGCCCCGTTTGGATCAGCACTCAGGATGGGAACCCCCTTAGCCTTATCGTTGAAAACAAGGGCGCTTCGACTTTTGAAACCTCTGAGGGGGTATTGAATTGCACAAAATACACAACGCGCGGCAAGCTTAAAATAAATCTGTTTTACGACCAGAACCATGAATGGATCGGCAGCAGCTTTCGCGTTGCAACGCGTAATGCCGCCATTCGGATGTCATCACGCGGTGCCTCGCTTAGCCAGATTTGGGCCGGTTGATTTTGGCTGCTAAAGCACTTGATCCAGCGTTTTGATAAGCTGCGCAACCTCTTGTTGGCTTGTGTAATGCACAAAACTAAGGCGCAATACGCCTTTGGCGGGATCAATGCCCAGCGCTTCTTGTAATCGCACCGCATAAAAATCGCCGCCCGCCGCCATAATATCATGTTCAACAAGGTCTTGCGCCAGTTCTCCACCGGTTTTTCTGGCCTGAATCGCAAGTGTTGGCACACGCCCTGAGGGGCTGTTTGGCCCAATAAGCCGAATATCATTGCGGCCCCTAAGATATTCCAAAAGCGGTGCCAAAAGCTCTGCTTCATGCGCTGCCTGCAACCCCGAAACTGCCCGCCCGCGCGCAGCCGCATCGGGATTAGCCTCAAAATGGTGGTCATGCAGCATGTCGATATAATCAGCCAACCCCGCACAAGCCGCAATTTGGGCATGGTCCGGCCCCGCGGGCGTAAATTTCTTGACCCGCGAACTGGCATTAAAATAATGGGCTTGATTGGGCAGCGCATCCGCAAGCCTGGCGCGAATATACATTATACCCTGATGCGGCCCATATGTTTTATAGGCGGAAAACAAATAAATATCTGCCCCCAAACTGCCAATATCGGGCAGGCCATGCGGCGCAAAGCTGACACCGTCAACACATGAAACCGCCCCCGCAGACCGCACCATCGTGCAAATTTCCGCCACGGGATTAATCTCACCAACAATATTGGAGACATGCGGAAAACAAACCAGTTTAACCTTGTCGTCCAGCAGGGCCGCCAGATCATCAACATCCAGATGTCCGGTTTCGGCATCCGCCTGCCATTCCCGCACCTCAATGCCGCTGTCAGCCAACCGCCGCCAAGGGCCGGTATTGGCCTCATGGTCCTGATTTGTCACAATAATCGCATCACCTGCCTTAAGGTGTTGGCGAAATGCCTGCGCCAACACATACGTATTTTGCGTAGTAGACGGCCCAAAGCTCAGCTCATCCTCACCTATATTCAAAATCGCCGCCAGCCGAACCCGCGCCTCGTCCATTTCGGCCCCCGCCAGCGTTGAGGCCGCATAAGGCGCATAAGGCTGCACTTTGCGCTGGTGATAATACCGAAATAACCGGTCGATCACCGGCTTACAGGTATAAGACCCGCCCGCGTTTTCAAAAAACGCTTTGCCCTTCAAGGATGGCTCAGAAAATGCAGGAAACTGGCTGCGGATGAAATCAAGATCAAGTTGCATTTTGGGCTTCTCCAGACAAATAAATATCATTAGAAACTGATGGCTTGCGCAAGGTCAAGGGATGTTAACGCATCCCGAATATCGTCAGATATCCCGGCTCAGCATCCCCGAGCAGTGCTGCGGGCCATATTTACGTGCGCGCGATCCAATCCTTGAAGATTTGCGCGCTTTCCTGCCATTGTGGTGCCAACATCAAATCATGAGGGGCGTCCGCGATTATATGGGGGCTTGTATGCAGCCGTGCAGCGGTTTTTTGCACGGATTTGACCGATACTAGCGCATCGTTTTGCGCGCCAATAACACAAACCGGCAGGTTCCCCTTGGGGCGTTTTGGCAGGTTCAAAACCAGCATATCACAAAAGGCAAAAAAGCTTTCGTCTTGCAGGTTTTTGGCCAGATCACGCGCGGCTTCATCCCCGATGTCAGCGCCCAGAAATACCCGTGCAGCCCGTTCTCGGTTTGCGATAATCGGGTATAATGACAGGGTAAAAAACGCCTTTGCAAAGGTCAGCGGCATGGTGCGGATCACCCGCAATGTTGTGCCAATGGCGCCCGTATAAGGCACAGGTGCCAACAGGCCAACGCCGCGCATCGCAACATCACGCGCCAGCAGATGTTGGGCGATAAACCCGCCCATGGAATGGCCAATCACCACCGGAGGTTTCGACAATCCCGCAATCACATGTTCAACATCATCCGCATAATGCGAGATCCGGTTCAGGCGCATATTACGCACCGCAGGGCTGTTGCCATGGCCGCGCAAATCAAGGGCAATTACCTCAAAACCTTGCGCGGCAAAATACTCAAGGTAATTCCCCGCCCAGCACCACGCCCCATGCCAAGAACCATGGATCAAAACAATCGGTTGCGCGCCGCTTTCGCCGCGCTTCGTAACGGATATCATTATGATCCTCCCCGCTTGGATATTAAGGACAAACATCCGGTTTAGAGTGCAGGTTAATGAATTTCCCCCGCCTAACCTATTGAGTATATTGATAAAGAAAATCACACGCAAAGGAAAGAGTTAAGCTGCGGTGGTCTGTTGACATGGGTTATCAGCAAGGAAAAGTTACGGATAAGGTCAAAAAAACCTTACCCCAACAGGTTTTCCTGATACGCTTAAGGCGATTTTGCTGAAGTATTAGAGGAAGTATTAATGAAAAGCGATGCAAGTCGATTTAA
>CAZSSS010000225.1:0-3840 GCA_964609255.1 uncultured Rhodobacterales bacterium | reverse complement strand
AATCCGATGGCCCGAACAGGTGTTTGGCCAGTTCATCATCACTGAGCGCTGCACAATTCAGCACAATAATCGCCTTTCCCTGCCGGGGGCCGCAGGCGTGAATGGCATTGGCAATAAGGCTTTTTCCGGTGCCGGTTTCGCCATGAATAAGAACATTGCCATCAGCAAAAGAAATATCAAGAATGTCCTCGCGCAGCTTTTCAATGGCCGGTGAATTCCCCACCAGTTTGCGCATTAAAACCGTGCCATCTGAAAGTTCCCGGCGCAATGTGCGGTTGTCCAGTGTCAGGCGGCGTGCAGCAATGGCGCGTTTGGCCAGCTCTGCCAAACGATCAGGATCAAACGGTTTTTCGACAAAATCATATGCGCCGTATTGCATGGCCTCAACCGCCATTTGCACATCACCATGGCCGGTAATCAAAATAACAGGCAGAGCTGCGTCCTGAGCATGAAGACGTTTCAACATGTCCATTCCGCCCATACCCGGCATACGAATATCCGAAATAACAATGCCTTCAAAATCGCTTCCGATTTCGGCCAGTGCTTTTTCGGCGTTTTCAAAGCAAACGGTCGGCAGGCCGGTAAGGTCCAGCCATTGACTGATGGAATCGCGCATATGGGTTTCGTCGTCAATTATGGCGACTTTTAATGTTTCGGGCATGATTACTCTGCGGCCTTTTTTAATTGGCCCGCTTTGGGCAGGTGCAATTCGAAAATCGCGCCCAGCGGGGTTGCATTTTGGGCAATCAGTCGACCGCCCATTTCGGTGGCAATCCCGGCGGAAATCGCCAAGCCAAGCCCGACGCCCTCACCGGGTTTTTTTGTTGTATAGAATGGTTCAAATAAGGCCTTAGGGTCTTCAAATCCATGGCCATTATCCTGAATTCGCAAACATACGTCAGATTCCGCCGATAGGGTGACAGAAATTCTGGGTTCGGTGACATCGGCAACCGCATCCAGCGCATTTCTAAGTAGATTTATTATAATCTGTTCAACGCGCAGCGCGTCGCTGATGACATACATCGGTTCATCCGGAATATTTTGCGTTATCGTAACTTCGCGTCGACCAAGCTGCGGTGACATCATACCAAAGGCCGCTGACACACAGTCGCGCATATCAATTCGTTTAGGGTTATCACCCGATTTGCGCGCGTATGACTTCAATTGTTTGGTGATCGCCGCCATACGGCCGATCAGGTCATCAATCCGCTGAAAACTTGTTTTGGCTTCGTCAATCCGGTTGCGACTAAGAAGCAATTTTGCACCGGCAATATAGGTGCGCATCGCCGCCAATGGCTGGTTTAATTCATGGCTGACAGCGGCAGACATTTGGCCAAGCGCTGCCAGTTTTGACGCCTGTTCAAGGTTTTGTTCGGCAGATTGCAGGTTTTGTTCCGCCATTTGGCGTTGTTCGACCTCTGATGACAGGCGCGCATTCAAGGACCGCAATTCTGTTGATTCGCGAATAACCCGAACCGATTCCTGGGCAGTTCGGCGCGATAACACAAAAATCACCAGCGCGGCAAAAAGCGCAAGCGCCATTATTTCCAACGCCAAGATGGCGTTAACCCGCGCAGCCACATTCTGGGTAGAGGCAAAATAGTTGACTTTCCAGCCTCGAAATCCGACGGCAGCTTCGCTGGCAAACAGGCGTTCGCCGCTGATATAGACAAAATCGCTTGTTGGTGCGGGCTGGAATGCGCCCCATACCCGTTGCGACGTGGTTGGCAGGTTTGTTTCAATCAGGATTTCTTGCAAGGTTTGACGACGCCAAAGAACCTCGGATGCCAGCAATACCTCACCTTGTGAATCCGTCAGCGCGACCTGAAGGCCGATATTGCGCCATAATTCTTCTTGTTTGCGCAGATCGACCTCTACCACAATCACACCCAATGCCGCTGGCCCATATTCAACCTTTTGCGCAAAGTAAAACCGGTATGCGGTATCATCGGGTGAGGTTGCGCTGAATACAGTGCCTGAATCGCGTAACGCGCGTACAAAATAGGCCTCTTCTTTCAGGGATTCACCAATGGTGCGCCGATCGCTTCCGGCCACCACCCGCCCGTCCAGATCAAGCAAAAAAACCGATGCCGCGCCGATTTCTTCGGAAAAGGAAATAAGCCGCTGTGATGTGTTTGTAAAAACATTTGATTGTAACGCTGCGGAAAGCGTGGGATCTTGTGACATCAGCAAAGGCACAACCGAGTGTTTTTGCAACACCGATTTGATGTTGCCAGAATAAAGAGCGGCGCGCAGAACTGCTTGATTCCTAAGGGTTTCTGTGAACCGCGCTGTTAAGAACACGTTGGATGCCCACAGAATTACCACCGTCGAAACAACCGACAAAACAAAAAACCACCGCACAAAACGAGGTGATCTTTGTGGCACTTGGGCAAAAGCAACAGACATGATGTGAATCTAGGCGTTGATCACGCTATCCTCAAGCGTCTTTGATTGGCGCTATGGCGTCTTTCCGCTTATCGTTCCGACAGGACAGAAAAGGAGCCTCAGATGCATTACCACCGCCAGCCAAGTTGGACCCTCAAGGAAAACCAGGCCACGGACGAAAAATATTTTTTGAATCGCAGGAAATTACTTGCGGGAATGGGGATAACCGGTGGCTTGGCGTTAAGTGGAACATCACTGGCGGCGCTGGCTTTGTTGGCTGAATTCCAGCCACAAGCGGGGTTGAATGCAGCATATTCTGACGCGGGCAGGGCGATTACGGCCGAATCAGTGAATTCGACCTATAACAATTTTTACGAATTTGGATCATCCAAAAGCATCCACCGCGAAGCACAAGCGCTGCAATCTGACCCTTGGACTGTGACAATTGACGGAATGGTGGATGCGCCGTTTCAAATATCCGTTGATGATTTGATTTCCAGAATAGGCGTTGAGGAGCGGATATATCGGCACCGTTGCGTTGAAGCATGGTCAATGGTTGTGCCTTGGGTTGGTTTTCCGCTGGCCAAACTGGTTGAGATGGCCCAGCCATTATCCGGGGCAAAATATGTGCAATTCCAGACATTCATGAACCCCGAGGTTGCCTCTGAACAACGCGCCAGTTGGTATCCTTGGCCCTATACCGAAGGGCTGACCATGGCCGAGGCCACAAATGAGCTGTCATTGATGGTGGTGGGGGCCTATGGCAAAGTGCTGCACAAACAGTTTGGCGCGCCGATGCGGCTGCATACGCCATGGAAATTCGGCTTTAAATCAATCAAATCAATTGACCGAATTACCTTCACCGATCAGCGACCGGTCGGGTTTTGGGAAGGGTTGCAAGCCAAAGAATATGGTTTTTGGGCCAATGTAAACCCGGCGGTTGATCATCGTCGCTGGTCACAGGCAACCGAACGCCCCCTAAGCGGTGGCGACCGAATTGAGACACAAATTTATAACGGATATGGCGATCAGGTTGCGGGCATGTATGCCGGATTACCAGAGGAATTCGGCGATGCGTTCTGGCGTTAAGCCAGCGCCAGAACGTCAACCAGCGACGCAAATAATTTGGCCCCGTCGTTTCCGCCAAGCGCGGGGTCATTCAAGCGTTCGGGATGGGGCATCATGCCCAATATGCGCCGGTTTTGTGACAAAATTCCGGCAATACCATCAACCGAGCCATTCGGATTATCCGGATAACGAAACGCAACCCGATCCTCAGCTTTCAGTCTGGCCAGCACGGTATCATCTGCAACATAATTTCCGTCATGATGGGCCACCGGAACGGTGATTTTTTCGCCAGTTTTCAACCCGTTGGTAAAAGGGCTGTTGCTGGTTGCTGTTATCAGTTCCAGATCTTTGCACACAAATTTCAGGCCAGCATTGCGCATTAAT
>CAZSSS010000224.1:0-3844 GCA_964609255.1 uncultured Rhodobacterales bacterium | reverse complement strand
ATGGTTGGCCGGATTATCAAGACCCAAAAAGATATTGCCGAGGGAACGGCATGGCTGACGCAAAATCAGCCTCGGTTTACCCATGCGTTGGGCCTGACCGGCCCGCCACCGCTTCGGCTGCGCGGCGGTGGGTTTGAAGCGGTTTTATCTGCGATTGTATCGCAGCAAATTTCAGTTGCGGCGGCGCGGGGCATATGGGCCAAGCTCGAAAATGCTGGGGCGATAACTGATACCGCAATTCTGGCGTTGGACCATGACGGGCTGCGCGCGCTTGGATTGTCAAACCAAAAGGCCCGCTATGCAAAAGCGCTGGCGGAACAACGCATTGATTTCAAAGCCTTGCGAGGCCAGCGCACCGAAGACGTGGTGCATACCTTAACAGCCGTAAAGGGTGTGGGTATCTGGACCGCTGAGGTTTACGCGACGTTCAGCCTTGGGCGGGCTGATGTGTTTGCCGCTGGCGATCTTGCGCTGCAAGAAGCGGCCAAAATATTATTTGGCCTTGATGCCCGCCCAACGGAAAAAGAATTGCGCGTGATGGCGCAGGATTGGGCGCCGTGGCGCGCAGTTGCGGCGCGGCTTCTTTGGTCTTATTACCACGTTATCAAAGATCGTGAAGGGATTACATAAATGGCGGCTTTAAACAGCGCACGGCGCAGCGCGAAATCAGGCAATGCCAAAACAATGATGATTTTTCTGCACGGTTATGGCGCGGATGGCCGTGATTTGCTGGGCCTTGCCGACCCTTTGGGGGATCATCTGCCCGACACGGTTTTTGTGGCCCCTGATGCGCCGCAACCCTGCACCGGCAATCCGATGGGGTATCAGTGGTTTCCCATTCCCTGGCTGGACGGATCAAGCGAGGCCGAGGCCGCCGCCGGTATGGCCAAAGCCGCCAAAAGCCTGAACGCGTGGCTGGATGAAACCCTGAACGCTGAGGGGATCAGCGCGCAAAACACAATTCTGTTCGGGTTCTCGCAGGGCACAATGATAACCTTGCAGATCGCACCACGCCGCGCTGAAAAATTTGCCGGAATTATCGGGTTTTCCGGGCGGCTTTTGTCTCCGGAAACCTTGCAAGCCGAGACCATAAGCAAACCGCCGGTTCTTTTGGTGCATGGGGATCAGGATGACGTGGTGCCGCCAGCATCGCTGCCCTTGGCCGCAGAGGCGCTCAGCGATGCCGGGTTTGAGGTTTTTACCCATATATCCAAAGGCACTGCGCATGGAATAGCCCCCGATGGGTTGGAGCAGGTTTTGCATTTTTCCCGCCGTTGTTTTGGCATGGTTTAACCGTATATTGGGGGTTGATCAAAGAGTGCAACCAGATATAGTTGGTTTGATTTTATTGAGGAATTGGACGTATTGGAATGCAACCGGCTGAGACCAACAAGTTTATCTGGCAACCGGCTGCGCTCCGACGGTTTCCCGCACTGGTTCTGAACGCCGATTTCCGCCCGCTATCCTATTTTCCGTTATCCCTGTGGCCTTGGGAGGAAGCCGTAAAAGCGGCTTATCTGGATCGGGTGGTTGTTATTTCAACCTATGATGAATGTGTGCATTCCCCGTCAACCACGATGCGTATTCCATCGGTTGTGGTGCTTAAGGATTTTATCAAACCCCAGCCCAGAACCGCGTTTACCCGGTTTAATTTGTTTCTGAGAGACGAATTTTGCTGCCAATATTGCGGTATCACGGGTGAAATGACCTTTGACCATGTGGTGCCGCGTGCGCGCGGTGGGCGGACAAACTGGCAAAATGTTGTGGCGGCGTGCAGCCCGTGCAACCTGTTTAAAGGCTCCAAAACCGTTAAACAGGCTGGGATGCATTTACGAAAAATACCGTGTCAGCCCAGTGTTGAACAGCTTATGAAATCCGGCCAAAAATTCCCGCCCAATTTTCTGCACGATAGTTGGCTGGATTTTCTGTATTGGGACGCAGAACTGGACAGCGAATCTTAGATTAATCAAATTTTGGGTCAAAATCAGGAGAATACCATGGATTTGGGCATAACTGGAAAAACCGCAATTGTTTGTGGTGCTTCAAAGGGATTGGGGCGCGGCTGTGCTGAGGCATTGGCAGAGGCGGGTGTTGATCTGGTTATCAACGCCCGCAGCGAAGGGCCGCTGGGCCAGACAGCCGCCGAAATCACCAAGAAATATGATGTGTCGGTCACACCAGTTGCTGGCGATATAACAACCCCCGAAGGGCAGGCCAGGGTGCTGGCGGCTTGTCCCGCCCCGGATATTTTGGTCAATAATGCTGGCGGGCCACCGCCGGGAATGTGGCATGACTGGCAGCGCGAAGACTTTATCAAAGCCCTCGATGCCAATATGTTAACGCCAATTATGTTGATGAAAGCGGTGTTGCCGGGGATGATGGAACGTGGTTGGGGCCGCGTTGTGAATATTACCTCGCAATCTGTCAAAGCACCTATTGCGGTGCTTGGGCTGTCAAACACCGCGCGGGCGGGGCTGACGGGGTATGTTGGCGGGACGTCTCGGCAGGTGGCTCCGATGGGGGTTACGATTAACAATCTATTGCCCGGCATCCACGCGACAGAGCGCGCCGACAGTCTTGATGCTGTGGTTTGCGACGCGCAGGGCATCACAATGGAACAAGCCCGCCAACAGCGTTTCGCCACCATTCCGGCGCGCCGATACGGCACCGCCACGGAATTTGGCGCGATGTGCGCGTTTTTATGCTCAGCAAAAGCCGGTTTTATTGTCGGGCAGAATATTCTGCTGGATGGCGGTAGCGTGAACAGCACGATGTGATGAAAAACAATCGCGCCACAAAAGGGTTTAGCCTTAAGGATCAGTTGTTTAACGCCGGGAAAGTCAGCTATTTGGCCGGGTTGTTCAAGGCGGCTGACATCCGGTTTGATGCCGCATCATTTGAAACCGAGGTCATGGCGCGCTTAATCCCGCTGGAACTAAAGGCGCGCATTGCCATGATTGCTGACGTGTTGGAAAATCACCTGTCGGATGATTTTGAAACAGCCGCAAAACAGATTCTGGCCGCCTTGCCAGCGCCGCTTGACCCAACCCAATCCGATAATGATTTCGGTGATTTTATTTTGTCGCCGCTGGGGGTATTTGTCAGCAATAATGGCCTGAATCACCAAGAAATTTCACTTAATTTATTGCGTGAAATAACCATGCGGTTCTCGGTAGAGTTTGACATCCGGTTCTTTCTGAATAAATCCCCGCAGCCCACATTAAAAACACTGGAAAACTGGACCCATGACCAAAATTACCATGTGCGGCGGCTGGTATCTGAGGGCACAAGGCCCAGCCTGCCATGGGGTAAGAAAATCGGAATCTCGCTTACGGATCCGATACCGTTTCTTGATATTTTACACGCAGATCCAACGCGTTACGTCACGCGCTCGGTGGCCAATCATTTGAATGATATTTCAAAAAAAGACCCCGATATGGTGCTTGAGACGTTGCAGCGCTGGGCTGGAATGAACCAGCAAGACAAGGTTGAACTGGCCTGGATGACGCGGCACGCCTTGCGCACAATGATCAAGAAAGGCCATCAAGGGGCGCTGGAAACGCTTGGCTATTGCAGCAACCCCGACATAATTGTGTCGACTATTCGCGGGCCGGATCTGCTGGAAATTGGCCAAGTCGGGCAGTTCGGGTTTTCGATAAAAGCGCGGCGGGATGAAAACCTGATGATTGATTATGTCGTTGATTTTGTGAAGAAAAACGGGAAATCCTTGCCCAAGGTGTTTAAGCTGAAAAAAATCAAAATTGGCGCTGGTGAAACGGTGGCGTTTACCAAAAACCACCGATTTTTGAAAGATGCGACCACGTTTACCCATTATCCGGGCAAG
>CAZSSS010000223.1:0-3877 GCA_964609255.1 uncultured Rhodobacterales bacterium | reverse complement strand
CAAGGCGGTGGTTATGGATTTTCGGGCAATAGTGATGGGTTTGGCATTTGTGCTGATGTGGAGCAGCGCGTTCACCTCAGCCCGGATTGCCGTTGAATATGCCTCGCCTTTGTTGCTGTTATCCCTGCGGTTCTTAATATCGGGCCTGCTGGCGGCGGGCATTGCTTTTGCCTTGGGTCAAAACGCGCGCCTTACCCGCCAACAATGGGTGGCAGTTGCGTTATTTGGCCTGTTGCAGAACGGCGTGTATCTGGGCGCAAATTTTGTGGCTATGCAATGGATCGAGGCCGGTTTGGCCGCAATTATCGCCAGCTTGCTGCCCTTGACAGTCGCCACAGCAAGCTGGATTTTTTTGAAAGAAAAAGTGTCGAAAATAACACTGCTTGGCTTAATCGCCGGGGCTTTGGGTGTGTTGATTATTATGGGTGCGCGGCTTTCGAATGGCGCGGATTTGACGGGGATTTTGTTGGGGTTTATGGGCGTTGCCGCACTGACAATTGCCACGCTTTTGGTGCGGACTGCGACGGCCTCGGGCAATGTGTTGATGGTGGTTGGCTTGCAAATGCTGTTCGCCAGCGCGGCGCTGTTTCCGGTATCATATTTGTTTGAGACCTGGCGCGTTGATCTGACATTCACGCTTTTTGCCGCGTTCACCTATACAACCCTGATACCGGGCGTTGCCGCAACCCTGATCTGGTTTTTACTGGTTAACCGGATCGGCACGGTTCGGGCGGCCAGCTTTCACTTTCTGAATCCGTTTTTGGGGATCGCGATTGCTGCAATTATTTTGGGAGAGGCCCTGACCCTGCGCGATTTTGCCGGTGTTCTGGTGATAACCGCTGGCATTATCGCCGTGCAAATCGGGCGGAGGTATTGAATTCAATCATTACGCCGCGTCACTTTTTATGGCGTTAAATGTTTTCCAATTCCGGTAAATTTACCTAACGAAAAATTTATGTGACCTTTGCCACAGCGCGACATACATTGCCGGTATGGAATTTGTATTTGCATTTGGCGCGGGGCTTTTGACCCTTATTAATCCTTGTGTATTGCCGGTGTTGCCCATCGTTTTGGCCAGCTCGGTCAATTCGCATAAACACGGGCCGCTGGCGCTGGCAGCGGGCATGAGCATTGTTTTTGTTACCGTGGGTATGCTGGTTGCCACATTGGGCAGCTCGGTTGGGCTGGACGCAGACCGGGTGTCGCAAATTGGCGCGGTAATGATGATCGGTTTTGGTGTTGTGCTTTTGCTGCCGCGCCTTAGCACCGGTTTTGCCACTGCAATCGCCGGGTTTTCGGCCTCAGCTGATCGTCGTCTGGACAAAATGGAGGCCACCGGCCTTAGGGGGCAATTTATTGGCGGCGGTATCCTTGGCGCGGTTTGGTCACCCTGCGTTGGCCCGACTTTGGGCGGCGCAATTGCATTAGCATATTCAGGCGAAAACCTGATATTTGCCGCTGGTATCATGACCGCCTTTGCTTTTGGTATTTCCAGTATTATTCTGCTGCTTGGTTACGGAGCACGCGAAACCATACGCCGCCGCGCGGGTGCCATGCGCGCCATCGCGCAACGCTCAAAACCAATTATGGGGCTGGTGTTTCTGCTGGTCGGCTTAATGCTGTTTTTCAAAATTCACTATATCATCGAGGCCTGGTTGCTGGATATCATGCCGGTTTGGCTTCAGGATTTTTCTGTCTCAATCTGAAGGAGAACATAATGAAACGACGTAATTTTTTGGGTCTTGTTACCGCAATTGCCCTGTTACCATTTGGCGCGCATGCTGAGGAGGGCTGGATAGCCTATCAACCGGGAATCATTCAGGATTTGCTGAATGACGGTCAAACCGTGTTTGTTGATTACAGCGCTGATTGGTGTTCAACGTGCAAATCACAGGAACGCACCATTGCCACCCTGCGTGCTGATAACGGGGCATATAATGACGCAATGTCTTTTGTGCGGGTGGACTGGGATATTTATGGGCGAGAGCAGGTTTCAACCAGCCGCAATATCCCACGGCGCTCAACCCTGATTGTGCTGCGCGCTGATCAGGAACTGGGCCGAATAGTTGCAGGGACGCGGCGCGCCGATATTCAGGCATTGATGGATTTAGGGGTCTGATTTTCACCCGCAAGGCGCCCTGAAAACAAGATGAACTGATTGTGCTGGTTATTCCTGTGGCAGTAGTGATATTTGAAGTTCGATTCTTCAACATAAGCAGGAAACATGCCTGAATTCATTGTCGATACAGATTGGGCATTTTCCCAATACGAACGGGTGCGGGGCACCCTGCCGCGCGCAGAATTCCCCGCAACGTCAACGATGATTAACAATCTTGGCGATATTGCCGACCAATTTGATGTTTTTCTTTTGGATGCATTTGGTGTGCTCAACGTCGGAGAAACCCCGATCATCGGAGCAGCAGAGCGGGTCGCGACACTTCAGGCCATGGGGAAAACCGCGTTTGTGCTGACCAATGGCGCGGGCCTGCCGGCTGAGGTTTCCATGGCGAAATATAAACGGTTCGGGTTTGATTTCACGCCGGAAACCGTGGTTGCCAGCCGCGGGGTATTGATGGCAGAAATTGCCAGACAGCCGCGTGTTACATGGGGATGTATGGCGTTGGCTGGCTCTGCGCTGGCGCAATTTCCCGCCAAAATCTTGCCGCTGGGCGATGACGTGGCGCTTTATGACAAAGTTGGCGGTTTTATCCTGCTAAGCAGCATCGACTGGACCGATTATCGCCAGAATATACTGATCAATAGCCTAAAGAAAAATCCACGGCCGGTTCTGGTTGGCAATCCTGACATTGTTGCCCCGCGTGAGGATGGTTTTTCATTGGAACCGGGGTGGTTTGCGCATCAAATCGCCCGCAGCACCGGCATTGCGCCAAATTTCAGCGGAAAACCGTTCAGCGCAATTTTTGCCGAGGCCCGAAAGCGTATCCCGGCCAGCATCCCCGATCATCGAATTGCCATGGTTGGCGACACGTTACACACCGATATTCTAGGGGGCAAAGCCGCCGGATTTGGCACGGTTCTGGTTCTTGATCACGGGTTGTTTAAAGGCAAAGAAATTGCGGGTTATATTCAGGAATCAGGTATTGTGCCAGATTTTATTGCGCCCACAACCTAATGCCGGTTTCGGTAACCACGCCATCCAGTGGCTGGTCGGTATTCTCAACCGGTAAATCCTTGGTTTGTTGCCCTGCATAGGCATAGCCAAGCGCTGTAACAGGTTTTTGGCCACGAATTTCCGCCAGACTGCGGTCATAAAACCCGCCACCATACCCCAGACGGTGCCCGCGCATGTCAAAAGCCACCAAGGGGCACAGCATCAAGTCAGGTATCAGCCAGTCGCCTGAGCGCGGCACAGCAACCCCGAACGGCCCAGCCTCCATTCCCGCGTCTGGTGTCCATTGGCGAAACTTCAGTGGTTGGCCCGCACCGGAAATTACCGGAACGCATATTTTGATATGTTGCAGATGCAGCAAATGCAGCGCGGGCAGAACATCGATTTCGCTGCGGATGGGAATATAGCCAGCAACCACAGAAAACGCGCGGTTTTCCAGCCAGTGCAGCAAATGCTTTGCTGCCATTGGCCCCGCCGCACCGCCATTTTCATGCGCAATTTTGCGCCGTGCGAATCCGGCCTTGCGTGCTGTCTGTTTTTGTTGTGCTGGTGTCATTATCAAACCAAAATGGTGGCGGGCCCATCACGGCCGTGGAGGGATCGTATCCTTGAGAGCCTGGTGAACCAGGTGGGCACCAGATGCAATAGGCCAGAGCCAGTCACAGAGCCAGTTCCCTTTCTAAGAATTAAGGCCACTAGGATTTGGCCTCTCACGAGAAGGTCAGCACCCGCCATCCTTAATATAGG
>CAZSSS010000222.1:0-3879 GCA_964609255.1 uncultured Rhodobacterales bacterium | reverse complement strand
CAGTGCGAAAAGGCATTCACCCCAGTGATAACCTGTTCGCAATGCCACGATCCAATTTCCCACGCTGACATCAAAGCAACCATAGGTCCCGGCGGAAAATGCGCGCCGGGCACGCGGTTGATCGGGCAAAAGCTCTCGCTTAGTCCTTCTTAAGTTCCTGATATAACGACCATAAATCTGGCCGCCGTGCTTTGGTCAGCTTTTCGCTTTCGTCTTGCCGCCAACCAGCAATTTTCCCGTGATGCCCCGAGGTCAGCACCGCAGGAATATCGCGGCCCTCCCAGATTGCGGGGCGAGTGTAATGCGGGTGTTCCAGCAACCCATCGGAAAAAGATTCGTTCTGATACGATTCCTGATTGCCCAAAACATTGGGCAGCAGGCGCACGGTGGCGTCAATCATGGCCTGCGCCGCGATCTCACCACCTGACATAATAAAATCGCCAAGGCTGATTTCTTCAATCTCGCGGGCATCCAACACGCGCTGATCCACGCCCTCAAACCGCCCGCAAAGCAGGGTGATGCCTTTGGCTTGGCTCAGGCGTTCAGCGGTTTTCTGATCAAACGGTTTGCCGCGCGGCGACAGGTAAATCACCGGCCAATCGCTGCGTGAATGCGGGGTTTGGGCCGCGTCCAAGGCCTCCGCCATCACATCCGCACGCAAAACCATGCCCGCGCCGCCACCGGCCGGTGTGTCATCAACATTGCGGTGTTTGCCACGGCCAAAACGTCGGATATCCTGCGTTTCCAACTGCCATTTGCCGTCTTTTAACGCGGTTCCGGTCAGCGAATGCCCCAAAACCCCCGGAAACATTTCAGGATACAGCGTCAAGACCCGCGCCTTCCACACACCGGCCAAATCCGGCGTGCCCTGCATCAGGGCACTGGGTTTTCGCGTGGCGGAAATGGCGATACGACCATGAGATTTTGAAGGTTTCACCATCACCTAAAACAGGCCTTCGGGCGGGTCAATCACGATGCGCTTTGCCGCCAGATCAACAGTTGGCACTGATTCCAGTGTAAACGGCAATAACGCTGGTTCTTTCAGCTTGGCGCTGGAGATTTCCAGAATGTCACCCGCGCCATGGTCATGCACGGCTGTGACTTTGCCGCAAACCTCGCCGCCCGTATCCACGACATCCAGCCCGATCAGATCAGAATGGTAATACTCATCATCCGGCAAGGATGGCAGCCGGTCGCGCGCCACATAAAGCCGGGTTCCACGCATGGCGTCCGCGTCTTCTTTGTTCAAAAGCCCGTCGAGTTTTGCGGCAAAACCGCCTTTTACGTTACGGGTCAATTCAATTTCATAGCTGTTTTTGCCGTTTTGCGTGAACAATGGGCTGTAGTCGCCAATCGCCGCCGGATCAGCGCAGAACGATTTTATCCGCACTTCGCCGCGCACACCAAAGGCGCCGGTGATGGCGCCTACACATATCAAATCAGGTTTTGTCATCTATCTTTCCTGCACTTCTGCTAACATCGGGTCTCGTTTTTCCCAGTCAGCTTTTTCCAATTCCGGCGTTTGGCTGGTTTCCATTGGCCAGCCCACGCATAAATATGCCACCAAAGCCCAGCCTTTGGGCACGTCCAAATCACGGGCCAATTGCACAGGGTCAATGATCGAAACCCAGCCAACCCCCAACCCGTGTGCGCGCGCCGCCAGCCAAAAATTCATCACCGCTGATACCACCGAATAGCGCCGCGCCTCGGGCATGGTTCCCGCCCCCAGCCCAGCGCCCTTGCTCGTGCCATCATCGCAAAACACCGCCAGTTGCACGGGCGCATCCTGCATGCCCGACAATTTCAGCCCCGCATATTTCTGCGCCCGATCTCCGGAATACCCTTTCAGCGCATCGGCATTGGCCGCCTCAAAATTAGCCAGTGCTTTTTGCCGCATGCCCTCCGATTTGACCGAAATAATCCGCCAAGGTTCTGACAAGCCGACCGAGGGTGCCAGCCGGATGGCCTCCAACACCTTGCCAAGCAGCGCATCATCCACCGGACGATCATTATGAAAATGCCGCACATCGCGCCGCCAGCGCATCAGATCATGCAGTTGGCCACAAAATTCATCGGAGAATTGTTTCATATAAATTAAATAGGTCGGTTTTTGTTGAATGGAAACAAAAAACGGCCCCTGAATGAACAGAGGCCGCCAATTTTTAGGTCAGCCCAGCTTATTCCGCTGCGGCTTCTTTCGCAACTTCTTCCACTACTTCGGCTGGTGCAGCGGCTTCAACAGGTGCGGCAGCGGCCTCAGCCGCGTCAGCAACTTTTTGAGCTTTTTCTTCAGCGCGCTCAACAGCAGCTTTGTGCGGTTTGCCTTTGTTGGGGTTGCTGCGGGTTTTCGCAGGGATAACGCCAGCGGCCTCAAGAAAACGCGACACGCGGTCGGTAATTTCTGCACCGTGATCCATCCAGTGCTTTACACGATCAAGGTCTATTTTCACCCGTTCTTCGCTGTCTTTTGGCAGCAAAGGGTTATAAGTGCCGATTTTCTCAATAAAACGACCATCGCGCGGCATACGGCTGTCAGCCACAACAATGCGATAAAAAGGGCGCTTTTTGGACCCGCCACGGGCCAGACGAATTTTAGTAGACATTTGGTATTCTCCTTAAGGTGCGGGGGTCGCCCGCGTTATGTGTTGTTTTTAGTATTCTCGTGATGCCTGATGACCTCGCCAATAACGAAGTTCAGGAATTTCTTGGCAAAAACCGGATCAAGATCAGCCTTTCCAGCCAATTCTTCCAGTCGAGCAATTTGTTTGGCTTCGCGCGCAGGGTCAGAGGCCGGCAAATCATGCTCCGCCTTCAATACGCCCACCGCTTGCGTGTGTTTGAACCGCTCACCCAATGTATAAACAAGGATCGAATCTAGGCGGTCAATGCTTTCGCGGTGACCCTTGAGGATCTCAGCGGCGCGGGTTTGGTCAGGGGTCATTGCACAGCCTCCGGCGTGGGGTGGCGATAAACGAGGCAGGTCAGCCCCGCTGGTTTGGCCGCATCGAGATCAAGCCGCGCACCCAAGCGCTCGATCATCTCGATTGATCTTTTGTTATCAGGTGCAACATAGCTGGCGGCGGTTTTCCAACCGAGACGGTTAAAGGCATACGCCAATACGGCGGTGGCCGCTTCAGATGCAAACCCTTTTCCTTCGTCCTCATCGCGCCAAATTGACCAACCAATTTCTATTTCCGGCCAGCCTTCGGGCTTAAGAGCGCCCACATGGCCAATTGCTGCGCCATTGTCTTTGCGCACCATGGTCAAAGTGCCAAGCTCGGCGGTATTCCAGAAATCAATCATTTCTTGAAACTCGGCCTTGGCTTTTTCTTTATCTTGCGTCCCGCCCGCATAAATCGCCCGCGCCGACACCAGAAAGGATACAAAACCTTCCTGATCATCGGCTACCGGTGCGCGCAAAATCAGGCGCTTGGTTTCAAGGATGGGAATAGACGTCATTTCTTTTTCCCGAACCCGCTTATATCGGTTGGCAACCCGCCACCCGCGCCAAAATCGGGCATTCCGCCGGGGGGGACGCCCGGCATGCCTTGTTGCATGCCACCAGCGCCTTTGCCCATCAAGGCACCCATGCCTTGGCGCATCAGGCCTTTTTTGCCCATTTTGCCCATCTTTTTCATCATATCGCCCATCTGGCGTTGCATTTTCAGCAATTTATTGAGGTCAGCGACCTCCATGCCGGAACCCTTGGCGATCCGTTTTTTGCGGCTGGCCTGCATCAATTTAGGGTTGGCGCGTTCGCGTTTGGTCATGGACTGGATCAACGCGATCTGGCGCGTGATCACCTTGTCATCCATGCCCGCGCTATCCATCTGCTTTTTCATTTTGCCCATGCCGGGCATCATGCCCATCACGCCTTCC
>CAZSSS010000221.1:0-3885 GCA_964609255.1 uncultured Rhodobacterales bacterium | reverse complement strand
GAAAGCGCGGCGCGGGTTTGGCGGCGCTCAACCATAATGGTTAGCCAAGTGGCAATCGCTGCCGTAAAAATTACAGGAAGAGCCAGTGTTTTAATCGCGTGTGTTTGCATGATTGCCTCCATAAGGGATTGTGTTAGGTTTGCGTGAATTCATTTCACAAATTGATATATGGGTGATTCGATTAAATAAGTAAAATGAATTGAATTGCTATGACACATCACAGGGATTGATACATTGAGAAATCTAGATTTAACCGCATTACGCTCCTTTGTAACCGTTGCCGAAACCGGCGGCGTGACCAAAGCCGCGGCGCAGTTGCACCTGACGCAATCGGCCGTGTCGATGCAGTTGAAACGTCTTGAGGAGGCGTTGGGGCAGCCATTGCTGGCACGCGACGGGCGCGGGGTTCGCATGACCTTGCACGGTGAACAATTGCTGGGTTACGGGCGGCGCATGCTGGCCCTGAATGACGAGGTATGGTCGCGCATGACCGACCATGAATTTGAGGGCGAAGTGGTGTTTGGTGTCCCCTCGGATATTGTTTACCCGCATGTGCCCGGCATATTACAGCGTTTTGCGCAGGAATTTCCGCGGGTTAAGGTGCAGCTTTTGTCATCCTATACCACAGGCCTAAAGGAAAAATTGCAAGCCGGTGACGTTGACATCATTCTGACCACGGAATCAGGTTTGGATCGGGGCGGCGAAATTATCGAATGTGCGTCGCTGGTTTGGGTGGGGGCGCCCGATGGCACTGCGTGGCAAGAAACGCCCTTGCGGCTGGCCTTTGAGAAAAACTGTATTTTTCGCGCGGCGGCGCAGGCGGCTTTGTCAAAATCGGGGCTGGATTGGGAAATCGCGGTGGAGTCCAATTCTAGCCGCACCATTGAGGCCAGTGTGTCGGCTGATCTTGCTATTCATGCATCGCTTGCGGGCGCGACCTCACCCTATATGGATCCTATTGAGCATAACGGCGCGTTACCGGACCTGCCGATGTTCAACATCAACATGTATCTGGCCCACGGCACCCAGCGGGACATGGCTGAGGCTTTGGCCGCGTATGTGCGCACGGCCTACGGGGTGAGCGTGGCTCAGGCGGCTGAATAAATCTGCACCACCACTTTGCCGGTTGATTTGCGCTGTGCCAACAAGGCCAGCGCTTCGTTTGCCTGCGCCAGCGGCAAAACATGGCTGACATGGGGTTTTAATTTGCCCTCACTATACATGCCAAACAATTGCAAAAAGCTTTTGAGCAGAACATCGGGTTTAAAGGCCGCATAGCCGCCCCAATAAAGCCCGATCACCGAGATATTCTTGACCAGCAGAATATTTGCCGGAATTTGCGGAATATCGCCCGAGGCAAAGCCAAGCGGGATGATGCGGGCCTCAGGGTTGCAGGCGCGCAGCGCAGCGCTGAATTGGTCGCCTCCCACCGGATCATAGACCACATCCGCGCCGCCCAAAGATTTGACAATTTCGCGAATGTCTTGCGTTTCTGAATCAATCAAATGATCAGCCCCGGCCTGTTTGGCGACCGCCAGTTTTTCAGCACCCCGCGCCACAGCGATGACATTTGCGCCCATAATTTTGCCCAGCTCAACCGCCGTTAACCCAATGCCGCCAGATGCGCCCAGCACCAATAATGTTTCGCCTGCTTGCAAGTTGGCGCGGTAATCCAGCGCGACATGGCTGGTGCCATAGGCAATCAGAAACGCGGCGACCTCAACATCCGGCATTTCCTGGGGCACCGGCAAACAACGCGCGGCATCAAGGCAGATATATTCCGCCAAGCCGCCCGTGCCGCCAAATGCCGCAACGCGGGTGCCGATGGGAAAGCTGTCAACATCCGCGCCAAGCGCAGTAATGGTGCCGCAAATTTCCATGCCGGGGGTAAAGGGCAGGGCAAATTTCTCCTGATATTTGCCTTGCACGATCAAGGTATCGCCAAAATTGATACCACAGGTATGGATGCGAATTTGCACCTGACCCAGATTTGGCTCCGGTTTTTCGATGTCATCCATTTGCAGGGGCTGGTTTAGCTGGTGGAGCCGCATGGCGCGCATTTTATGGCCTTTCGATTTATTAACCTTAGTGTTGCACTGCGGCAAGAAAACACAAGGCATAACTTGCTATATACCAACCATAAGCGTATGGGAGTGCCAAACGGGGCTGCGCCATGGCGCGGGCCCCGAATTTTTTTGGAAAAGGCCGGAATTATGGAATTGCGCAACATTGCGATTATCGCCCACGTTGACCACGGGAAAACCACCCTTGTTGATGAAATGCTGAAACAATCGGGCATCTATCGTGAGAACGAGGCAACCACTGAGCGCGCCATGGACAGCAATGATCTGGAACGGGGCATTACCATTTTGGCCAAAGCCACCTCCGTGGAATGGAAAGGCATTCGTATCAACATCGTTGATACCCCCGGCCACGCGGATTTTGGCGGTGAGGTTGAGCGCATTTTGTCAATGGTTGACGGTGTGGTTTTGCTGGTGGACGCAGCCGAAGGCCCGATGCCGCAAACCAAATTTGTAACCGCCA
Organism: uncultured Rhodobacterales bacterium; assembly: GCA_964609255.1. GTDB lineage: Bacteria > Pseudomonadota > Alphaproteobacteria > Rhodobacterales > Rhodobacteraceae > UBA3077. Next base: position 1,341 of record CAZSSS010000221.1, on the reverse strand, counting down.
AAGCGCTGGCGCTGGGCTTGAACCCCATTGTTGTGGTCAACAAGGTTGATAAACCTGATGGCGAACCCGACAAGGCCCATGATCTTTGTTTTGATCTGTTTGCCAATCTTGATGCCAATGATGACCAGCTTGATTTCCCTATTCTGTTTGCCTCGGGCCGGGCTGGCTGGGCTGACAAGGAACTGGATGGACCGCGCAAAAATCTGGATGATTTGTTTGATCTGATTGTCGCGCATGTTCCGGCGCCCGCGCAAATTACCGCAACGGCTGAACCATTTCGCATGCTGGCGACCACGCTTGGCGGCGACGCGTTTTTGGGTCGTATCCTGACGGGGCGCGTTGAATCGGGCATTGCCAGGGCCGGCGACCAGATCAAAGCCATGAACATGAAGGGTGAGCTGATCGAGAATTTCCGCATCACCAAAGTATTGGCCTATCGCGGGTTGGACCAAGTGGGCATTGATGAGGCCGTGGCAGGGGATATTGTTTCCATCGCGGGCATGACCAAAGCCACCGTGGCAGATACCTTGGCTGACAAATCTGTGACTGAAGCGCTTGAGGCCCAACCAATTGATCCACCAACCATTACCGTGACCTTTGGCATCAATACCTCGCCATTGGCAGGGCGAGACGGCAAAAAGGTCCAGTCGCGCGTTATCCGCGACCGTTTGATGAAAGAAGCCGAATCGAATGTGGCGATCAAGGTTGCAGACAGCGAAGGCGGTGAGAGCTTTGAGGTCTCGGGGCGTGGCGAGCTGCAAATGGGTGTGCTGATTGAAAACATGCGCCGTGAGGGTTTTGAGCTGTCGATCAGCCGGCCTCGGGTGATTATCCGCACTGTTGATGGCCAAAAGATGGAACCGATTGAGGAAGCCACAATTGACGTTGATGACGAATATTCCGGCACCGTGATCGAAAAGCTGACCCAGCGCAAAGGCGAATTGGCTGAAATGCGCCCCGGCGGTGTTGGCAAAACCCGCATCGTGATGCATGTGCCCAGCCGAGGCCTTATTGGTTATCACGGGCAGTTTCTGACAGACACACGCGGCACTGGTGTTATCAACCGTGTTTTCCACGATTGGGCACCGTATAAAGGCACCATTGAGGGCCGCCGTGCAGGCGTTTTGATTTCAATGGAAGACGGCCAATCGGTGCCCTATGCGATCTTCAACCTCGAAAGCCGAGGCAAGTTCTTTATCGGGCCACAGGAGCAGGTTTATCAGGGCATGATCATTGGCGAACATAATCGCCCCAATGATCTGGACGTAAACCCGATGAAGGGCAAAAAACATTCCAACGTGCGCTCTAGCGGCCATGATGAGGCCGTAACCCTTACAACCC
>CAZSSS010000220.1:0-3888 GCA_964609255.1 uncultured Rhodobacterales bacterium | reverse complement strand
ATGGTCGGGGCGAGAGGATTCGAACCTCCGACCTACGGTACCCAAAACCGCCGCGCTACCAGGCTGCGCCACGCCCCGACGAGGGTTGATCTAATGGGGTTTGCTCCGAATGAAAAGCACTATTTTACATTTTTATTCGCTACAGGGCCAGATCGCCAAATCATTGTTGATCTCGGGGTGGCGCACTTGCGCGCCCTCGGTAATATTCAATGCCCGGGCCAGCCCGCCGTTAATTTCCAATACATACTGTATCTGGTCCCCGCCGGGAATCGGCGTCAGGTCATGGGGCACCGCGTTTTCGTGAATGCGCAAGACCACGCCCGACGGGTCAATAAACAGCATATCAAGCGGGATAAGCGTGTTTTTCATCCAGAAAGATACCTGTCGCGGTGTGGTATACGCAAAAAGCATGCCCGAAAACTGAGCCATATAGCTGCGATCCATCAAGCCTTGGGCGCGTTCCTCGGGGCTGTCGGCGATTTCTATTGCGAATCGCGAAATATTGCCGTCGCTTTTGATATCCAGTTGGCCTGTTTCGCACGGTGCCGCCAATGACGTGCCCGCAAAGGCAACCGTCAGTGCAAGGCTTGCCGCAAAATTGGCTTTCACGAAGCGCCATTCAGTGGTTTATCCCACGAAAACAGCGACCCCGCCATGCGACCACGCGGCCCGTCAACAACCTGAACGGCAATTGCTTCGCCCGGCGACAGGTCCGAAAACCCGTATTGGCGCATAACTTCCATATGAAGAAAAATATCCTCAGCGCTGCCAAAAGTATTGGCGAACCCAAATCCCTTGGCCTTGTCGAACCATTTCACCCGTGCGGGTGCTAGTGGCACATCCGAAACATCGGGCAATGGAAAGGCGTTGGAATCATCGCCTACGACAACATTGGTTTCAATCGGCGCATGAATTTCAAAAATTTCGGCGGCTTGTCGTCCGCGCTCGGTTTCCTGCACGGAAAAGACAATTTCCGCACCCTCGGCAATGGACCCACGGCCAAAATTCCTTAGAACATTTGCATGAAGAAGGATGTCACCGTTTGTGTCATTTGCGACAACAAATCCGTATCCTTTTGCAGCATCAAACCACTTTACTCGGCCTTTAATCATGATTCCCCGTCAGGTTAATTATTATTATGCGTAAAAAGGCCATACACCAAAACAAGTTAACCGAACTGCCGCCGCCACGCAAAACCATTATAATTAGAAAAAACGTGAGTAAGCAAGCGTGACCTATTGATTTCGCCCCACTTTCGGCGGATTTTTACCACTTTTTGACCAAAAAGATTAATTTTAGGCCCAAGCACCGGTTTATGGGTTGAGCCTCTCAACATTCCACGACGCATCTGGGTTGTTTCTGGTCCAGCGGAATCTATCATGCAGGCGGTGTTTTCCATCAGCCCAAAATTCGATTTCAACCGGTGAAATCCTGAAGCCCCCCCAGAATGGCGGGCGTTTCGGGGTTAATCCATGCGCCAAAGATACCCCCGCAACCCGCTTGATCAACGTGCCGCGCGATTCCAGCGGGCGGGATTGATGGGAGGCCCAAGCACCAAGTTTGCTTTGCAGGCTGCGCTGGTCAAAATATGCGTCAGCTTCTGGCCCGTCTTCTTTAACAACATGCCCCCGCACCCGCACTTGGCGGCGCAATGATTTCCAGTGCATCACAAAGGCACATGTGCCGCTTGTTAGAATCTCGGTTGATTTGGCGCTGGTGTAATTTGTGTAAATCACAAAGCTATCCGCGGCGATGTCTTTCAGCAAAACCATGCGCGCATTGGGCATGCCATCGGCATCAACCGTTGCCAAGGCAATTGCATTCGGGTCGTTTGGTTCGGTCATTTTGGCCTCGGCCAGCCAGTCGCGCGCAATGTCGAACGGGTTGTCACCGGCAAAAATACCGGTTCGGTTTAACTGTGCCATTATGCCCTCCGTTTGGATTTATGCGCCACTATCACCCGATCATTCTTGAAGCCGCAAGCGCATTCCTTTAAACATTGTTAAATTGGGCAATAACAAAAAGGTTTTAACCATGAGCTCGGGACTGATGAAGGGCAAGCGCGGCCTTATTATGGGCGTCGCCAATGACAAATCAATTGCATGGGGCATTTCGCGTATATGCCATGCACAAGGGGCGGAACTGGCGTTTACCTATCAGGGGGATGCTTTGGGCAAGCGGGTCAAACCGCTGGCGGCGTCAATTGGGGCAGACATCGTTTTGCCTTGCGATGTTACTGACAGCGAATCAATTGATGCGGTTTTTGCTGAATTGCAGCAAAAATGGGGAAAACTTGATTTTCTGGTTCATGCGATCGGGTTTTCCGACAAAAATGAGCTGCGCGGCCGGTATGTGGACACATCAGCCGCCAATTTTGACATGACGATGAATATTTCCATCTATTCCTTTACGGCTGTGGTTCAGCGCGCGGAAAAAATGATGCCCGATGGCGGGTCATGTCTGACATTAACTTATTATGGTGCTGAACGGGTTATGCCGCATTATAATGTGATGGGGGTGGCAAAAGCCGGGCTGGAGGCCTCGGTACGGTATATGGCCATGGATTTGGGGCCAAAAAACATTCGGGTGAATTCCCTGTCAGCGGGGCCGATAAAAACCCTTGCAGCCAGCGGCATTGGCGATTTCCGTTACATTTTAAAATGGAACGAGCTGAATTCACCCTTGCGCCGCAATGTAACCACTGACGACGTGGGGAAATCTGCAATGTATCTGCTGTCGGATCTGGCGTCAGGTGTGACAGGCGAAAACCATCATGTTGATTGCGGGTATCATGTTGTCGGCATGAAAGCCGAAGACGCGCCCGATATTGACGTAGTAACAGGACGAAAATAATGACCGACCGCCTGCCCCATGAAAAAGGTTTCCACATAAGCTGGGACCAAATCCACCGCGACAGCCGCGCGCTTGCGTGGCGTCTTGAAAAAATGGGTCCGGATAATGGCGCATGGAAAGCCGTGGTGGCAATCACGCGTGGCGGCATGGCACCAGCAATGATTATCGCGCGCGAACTGGATATTCGCACCGTGGATACCATCAGCATTAAATCGTATGACAACCAATCCCGTTCAGATGCGGTTGTGCTAAAAGCGCCCGATCAGGCATTAATCGGTGATGGTGAGGGTATTTTGATTGTTGATGACCTTGTGGACACGGGAAAAACCCTTGAGGTTGTCAAGAAATTGTTCCCCAAAGCCCATATTGCAACGGTTTATGCCAAGCCAAAGGGCCGTCCGATGGTTGACAGTTTTATCACCGAAGTGTCGCAAGACACATGGATATTCTTTCCGTGGGATATGGCAATGCAATATGTTGAACCTTATCGCGGCACTGACTGAATGGATAAACCGCCGCGTCAGTTAAAACTTTCACCTGCAACCCGCGCGGCACAGGCGCTCCGGCATATCGATGAAAAAACCGGGGCCATCACCCCCGCGATTGAACTTTCCACAACCTATGCCCGCGATGATCAGGGCGAGGGGCGGCAAGATTATATCTATGCGCGTTCGGGTGGCCCCACCATCAAAATGGCTGAGGCAGTGCTGGCTGATCTGGATGGCGGCGAGGATGCAATGGTTTTTGCCTCGGGCATGGCGGCGGTTGTTACGGTGCTGGAAACCCTGCGCTCGGGTGACCATGTTGTTGCCCCGAATGTGATGTATCACGGCGTTATCAACTGGTTGCTGCACATCCAGCAAACGCGCGGCGTTGAGGTCACGCTTTTTGATGCCACAGCGCCCGCCGCGCTGGCAAATGCTGTGCGTGCTGAAACCAAGCTGGTCTGGATCGAATCGCCCATCAACCCCAACTGGGATGTGGTTGATATCATCGCCGCCGCCAAGGCCGCGCATGGTGTTGGCGCACGGTTGG
>CAZSSS010000219.1:0-3958 GCA_964609255.1 uncultured Rhodobacterales bacterium | reverse complement strand
AGACGTAATTTTCTGAAGACCGCCGGAATCGCGGGGGCCGCCACGCTGGCTGCCCCAGCCGTTCACGCGCAATCGATCATCAAATGGCGCTTGCAAACCTATGCTGGCCCGGCGCTGGCGGAACACATCGTTAAACCGTCGATCGACAAGTTTAACCAAGTGGCCGCTGGCCGCATGGAAATCGAGCTTTACACAGCCGATCAATTGGTTCCCACCGGTGAACTGTTCCGCGCCATGCAACGCGGCACCATTGATATGGTGCAATCCGATGATGACAGCATGGCATCCCCCACCGAAGTTACTGTTTTTGGAGGCTATTTCCCGTTTGCCTCACGGTATTCGCTGGATGTGCCGGTATTGTTCAACCAATATGGTTTGGGTGAGATTTGGGACGAAGAATATGCCAAAGTCGGCGTCAAATGGCTGTCAGCTGGTTCATGGGACCCGTGCCATTTTGCCACCAAAGACCCGATCCGCTCCTTGGCGGATATGGAAGGCAAACGGGTGTTTACATTCCCGACCGCTGGTCGTTTCCTAACGCAGTTTGGCGTGGTTCCTGTGACCCTGCCGTGGGAAGACATCGAGGTCGCCGTGCAAACCGGCGAACTTGACGGCATCGCTTGGTCGGGCATCACCGAGGATTATACCGTTGGTTGGGCTGACGTGACCAATTATTTCCTGACCAACAACATTTCAGGCGCTTGGGCGGGGTCATTCTTTGCCAATCAAGACCGTTACATGGAACTGCCCGATGATCTGAAATCGCTGTTGGACCTGACCATGGACCACTCGCATTATTATCGCCAATGGTGGTATTGGGGCGGCGAGGCCGACCTGCGCGTTAACGGCCCAAAAATGGAACTGACGTCGATTCCCGATGAGGAATGGCAAACCGTTGAGGACGCAGCCCATGTGTTCTGGGATGACATCGCCGCCGAGTCTGAGACCAAAGCCAAGGTTGTGCAAATCTTTAAGGATTATAACGACGTAATGGCCAAAGCTGGCAAACCTTATCGTTACTAATATATATTGCGGGCCAGAAATGGCCCGCAACGCCTCTTTACAGAAAGAAATATCATGTCCGGCAATCTTTCCTTTGATGATCTGAAAACAGCCGTTGCGGCGGGTGACATTGACACGGTGCTAACCGTTTTTGTCGATATGCAAGGCCGCCTAATGGGCAAACGGTTTTTGGCAGCGCATTTTGTTGATGGCGCTTACGCTGAGACCCATTGCTGCAATTACCTGCTGGCCACTGATTTGGAAATGGCCACACCCGATGGCTATGCCAGCACCAGCTGGGAATCGGGTTACGGCGATTACGTCATGAAACCCGACATGGATACCATGCGCCACGTGCCATGGCTGGACGCGACCGCGATGGTGCTGTGCGATGTGCTGGACCACCACAATAACCCCGTGCCGCATTCGCCCCGCGCCATGCTGCGCAAACAAATTGATAAGCTGGCTGGAATGGGGTTCACCGCCATCATGGCGACCGAGCTTGAATTCTTTATATTCGAGAAATCATTCAAGGAAATCGCCGCTGGCGGGTTTAGCGACCTGAAACCGATCTCGGATTATAACGAGGATTACCACATCCTCCAAACCACCAAAGAAGAACATATCATGCGGCCGATCCGCAACCATTTATATGCCGCCGGTATCCCGGTGGAGGGCACAAAGGGCGAGGCAGAGGCAGGTCAAGAAGAGCTGAACATCAAATATTCCACCGCGTTGAATACCGCCGATTATCACTCAATCGCCAAACACGCGATCAAGGAAATAGCATGGCAGCAGGGTCACGCAGTGACGTTTATGCCAAAATATGACCACACCAAGGTTGGCTCCTCCAGCCATGTGCATCAATCGCTGTGGCGTGATGGCAAACCGGCGTTTTATGACAAAGACGATGATCTGGGCATGTCGGATCTGATGAAAAACTATATGGCGGGGTTGCTGAAATACGCGCCGGATTACATGTTTTTCATGGCTCCTTATGTGAACAGCTATAAGCGGTTCCAAAAAGGCACCTTCGCGCCGACCCGCACCATCTGGTCCGTGGATAACCGCACCGCAGGTTTCCGGCTGTGCGCGGCAGGCACAAAATCTGTGCGGGTTGAAAACCGGGTTGGCGGGTCTGATCTGAACCCGTATCTGGCCATGGCCGCACAATTGGCGGCGGGCATCAAAGGCATTGAGGATGCACTGAAACTGGCCCCACCCACCATTGGCGACGCCTATCAAGGCAACACCGGCATGATCCCGCAAAACCTGCGCGATGCCATGGGCACGTTGAAAGGCTCAACCATGCTGCGCGAGGCATTTGGCGACGAGGTCATCGACCACTACACCCGCGCCGCTGAGTGGGAGCTAGAAGAATTTGACCGTGTGGTAACCGACTGGGAAATCGCACGGGGGTTTGAACGGGCGTAAATAGTATATATTGCCTTGCTTACTATTTTACCATAGTAACTAAAGGTAATTACTGTTTTGAAAGGAAGCAAAATGAGCAAATATGCACCGCTTGAGGCCTATCTTGAAAATTCCACAATGCGCGAAATCCCCATGAAATTTGCGGAAATTGAACGCATTATTGATGGACAACTGCCCGCTTCCTCACGAAAATATCCGGCTTGGTGGAGCAATGAATCATCCACTCATGTTCAGGCTGAAGCCTGGAAAAATGCTGGCTACAAAACAGTAAATGTGAATATTGAAAATGAAAAACTGATGTTTATTCGTGATAATAGTGTGGGACCAGCCCCAGCGACATCAAATTTACAGCCTCGCCGCCACCCCGCCTTTGGTTGCATGAAGGGAACAGTTACTTTTGTTGAGGGCGTCGATTTAACCGACCCTGCCGATCCAGAAATGGAACAATTGGTCGAAGAAATGCGGCTACCCGAATGAATAATCTGTTGCTTGATACATGTGCGGTAATTTGGATCGGCAGCGATCAGGTGCTTAAGCCGGAAGCCGTCAAAGCAATGGATGACGCTTTTGACCACGGCAGACCGGTATCCGTGTCGCCCTATTCTGCATGGGAACTTGGTGTTTTGGTTTCAAAAAGCCGCATAAATTTCCCTCAGCCAGTTGAAAAATGGTTCGGGAACTTCATGCAGTTAAGCGGAACAATTTTGGCTGATCTAACGCCTGAAGTCTTTGTTGCCTCCAGCTTTCTTCCCGGCTCGATCCACAAAGACCCTGCTGACCGGATTATCATTGCCACCGCGCGGGAATACGGGATGACCATTCTGACCCGCGACCAGAAAATACTCGATTACGCAGATCAAGGGCATGTCAACGCCCTGCGATGTTAAAGGAAACACTCATGACAATAATAAAATGTATTTCACCCATTGATGGCTCGGTTTATGCGACGCGCGACGCGCTTTCGCTGAAAGCTGCTGGGGCGGTGGTTGCCCGCGCCCGCGCCGCACAAAAACAATGGGCCAAGCGCCCGCTGTCGGAACGCATCGCGCTGGTGCAGGCGGGTGTTGCCGAGCTTGGCAAAATGAACGACATCATTGTGCCGGAGATTGCCCATATGATGGGCCGCCCCGTGCGGTATGGCGGTGAATTCGGCGGCGTTGAGGAACGCGCCTCAGGCATGGCCGCCATCGCGGTTGAGGCGCTGGCACCCATTATCGTTGAAGACAGTGACCAGTTTGAACGCCGGATTGAGCGCGAACCTCACGGTGTTGTGCTGGTAATCGCCCCGTGGAATTACCCGTATTTGACCGCCATCAACACCGTTTCGCCTGCGCTGATCGCGGGCAATGCCGTGGTGCTGAAACATGCCAGCCAAACCTTGCTGGCAGGCGAACGCATGGTCGAAGCCTTTACCCGCGCAGGCGTTCCTTTGGGTGTTTTCCAGAATGTTTTTCTGGATCACAGCACAACCTCGGCACTGATCGCTGGCAATAATTTTGGCTTTGTGAACTTCACCGGCTCG
>CAZSSS010000218.1:0-3971 GCA_964609255.1 uncultured Rhodobacterales bacterium | reverse complement strand
GCGATGGCGTTTTTATGGCCATGCCCGGTTAAACCGGCCACAAGGGCGGTGTGGTCAGCGCCCTCAACCGAGCTTTCGCCAGCCGTAAACACCGGTGCAATCACCGCCATATCGGCATCATTGAAACATCCGCAAAAATCCTCAAACAAATCGGCAAGCCGTGTAAACCTGTGCGGCTGGTGGACCGCGATGATTTTACCGGATGTCGATTGCCGCGCCGCGCGAAGAACGGCCGCTATCTCAACCGGATGATGGGCATAATCGTCAATTATTGTAATGCCATTTGGCTTGCCAACCAAGGTAAACCGCCGGTTAACGCCGCTGAAATTTGCCAGACTATCGCGGATTTCTGTAGCACTGACACCCAAATGCAACGCGGTTGCAATTGCCGCCAGAGCGATTGAAACATTGTGATCACCTGGCATGGGCAGCGTTAATCCGGTGATGGTCTGTCGGGCCAGCACAACATCAAAAAAAGCAGCACCATCAGCATAACGCAAGTTATCGCAGCGAATATCAGCCTGTGGATTCATGGCATAGTTAAGTACGCGCCGGGTGGTATGCGCCCCACCAGTGACTGGACTTCGGGGTGGTCGATGCAACAAATGGCAGCGCCATAAAAAGGAATGTTGGATACAAATGTGTAAAACGCCTCTCGCAGAGCATCAAAACTGCCGTAATGGTCCATATGCTCGGGGTCGATATTGGTGATTATTGCGATGGTCGCGGGCAACTTATTAAAGGTTCCGTCGCTTTCATCTGCTTCGACCACCATCCAGTCGCCTGCACCCATTCGTGCATTTGACCCGTAGGCGTGGATAATCCCGCCATTAATCACGGTTGGGTCCATGCCGCCACCATCCAGCAAGGCCGCCACCATCGATGTGGTTGTTGTTTTGCCATGTGTTCCAGCCACGGCAACATTTGATTTCAGGCGCATCAGCTCTGCCAGCATTTCAGCGCGGCGCACCACCGGCAATCCTTGGGCGCGCGCGGCGTCAAGCTCCGCATTGCCCGGTTTGATCGCGCTGGAAATCACAATGACCGCTGCGCCGGTCAGGTTTTCGGCCTTTTGGCCAATAAAGATCGTAGCGCCGTTTTGGGCCAGCCGATCGGTTATTGGGCTTGATTTCAGGTCAGACCCTTGCACAACATAGCCATGGTTCAGCAATACTTCGGCGATGCCCGACATGCCAATGCCGCCAATGCCCACAAAGTGAATCGGGCCAATGTCATGGGGCAGACGTGTTTGCGCGTTCATTTCCGGGTTTCCTTGTTTAAGGCCACCACCAGCGCCGCAAGTTTCTGCGTGGCGTCGGGGGACCCCAAAGACAACGCGGCATTTGCCATGGATTGTGCTTTGTCCGGGTCGGACAGAATTGCCCCGATATGTGTTGCCAACGATTTTGCCGTCAAATCGCGTTCCTGAACCACAACCGCGCCGCCCACATCCGCCAATCCTTTGGCATTTGCGGTTTGCTCATCGCGCACCGCAATCGCCAATGGGATAAGAATGGACGGGCGGCCAATCACTGAAATATCGGCAATTGAGGATGCCCCCGCCCGACTGATGATCAACTGCGCTGCCGCCATTCGTTCGGGAATATCATCAAAAAACGGTTTAATATCCGCAGTAACCCCTAATTCCTGATAAAGTTTCACAACCATATCATGGTCGCTGTCGCGCGATTGATGTGACACATTAAGGCGCTTTAACAACGCTGCTGGCAACAGTTTTAACGCGGCGGGCACAATATTGGACAAAATGCTTGCCCCTTGTGAACCACCAAAAACCAATAGATTTATCCGGCTGTCATCGGGTTGTTGGTATGGTGCCCCTGCTTTGGCCAGCACGACCTCACGCACGGGGTTTCCTGTGTGGACGGCTGCGACGCCTTTGGGCAAGCTGGTTGGCCAAACCGAACAAGCAACCTTATCGACCCGTTTGACAAATACGTTATTTACCCGCCCCAACACGCCGTTTTGTTCATGTATCATACGCGGTATTCTAAGCAGCCAAGCCGCCGACATCGCCGGAATGGCCGGATACCCGCCAAAGCCCACCACAACCGCAGGCCGGTCTTTGCGCATCGAACGAAGGGCCAAAAACACCCCCGAGACGATCATAGGCAGCACCAGAACACGTGCCAGCACCCCACCGCGCGCTGTTGTGGCAGATCGCACAATTTCGCGAGAAACCGCGCTTGGAAAGCCGCTGGAATAACGCGCCCCTCGGGGGTCGGTTGAAAGTTTAACCCGCCAGCCTTTGGCCAACATTTCTTCGGCCAAGGCCTGCGCGGGGAACATATGCCCCCCTGTCCCCCCGGCGGCAATGATCAGCAAAGGCGTCATCAATAGCCCCGGCCCATGATTTCGGACAGGTCATTTTGCGGACGCCGCCGGGTTATTGCCAACAGCATTCCAAACAAAACGCCAATCGCCAAAAGCGATGAGCCTCCGTAACTGATAAAAGGCAATGTCATGCCTTTGGTTGGCAAAAGCCGCACGGAAACACCCAGATTAATAAAGGCCTGCATGCCAAGCAATACCGCCAGACCAACACCGGCAAGACGCATGAACGGGTCTCGTTCACGGCGCAGCAACAAAAGCGACCGCATGGTGATAAATAGAAATAGCGCAACAATGATCAAACAAAGAAACAGGCCGAATTCCTCAGCCGCGACAGCGATAATGAAATCCGTATGGGCATCGGGCAGCGACCACTTGATGGTCCCCTGACCAATGCCAACGCCAAAAAAGCCGCCTTCCTGAATGGCCTCGGTGGCAAAGCCAATTTGCGTGGTCGGGTCGATTTCGCCCGATAAAAAACCGTTTATGCGGCTGGCAAAATGTTCGGAATACGTATAGGCCGCCATCCCCGCCAGCGACGTAAGCGCGCCAACCCCGATCATCAGTTTTTTCGGAGCACCCGCAATAAAAAACATCATTGCCCAACTGGCTAGAACAAGCACAGCCTGCCCGAAATCGGGCTGATTGACCAGAATGCCGACAATCAGCACCATCAACACAAAAGCCAGCGGTTTACCCGGCGGCCCTGCAATATCATTGCTGGCAGACATCAGCCAAGCCGCAAACACAACAAAAACCGGTTTAATAAATTCGGATGGTTGCACCGATGTAAACCCCAGCGAATACCAGCGAATGGCGCCTTTGCCAAAATTGGTGCCAAATACCGGCAATAACAACAGCGCCAGCAAGGTCAGCCCAAAACAAATCACCGCCCATCTTTTGATGCGTTGCGGTTCCTGCATGGAAACAAAGATCATAACCGCCAGCGAAAGCAGCCCGAAAAAGGCTTGCCGACCAACAAAATAAAAAGTGCCCAAATTATGTTTTGCAGCCAATGGCGGAGAGGCGGCCATGCCAAGAAACAGCCCCATGCCAAACAAAATTATTATAGCCGCCAAAACCCAGCGATCAACGGTCCGCCACCAGCGGGATACCACCGGTTCGCCAGATTTGACCGCAACCGCGCCAAATACCATTTCTGTCATGAAGCCTGTCTATCCTCGTGTTTACTGCCATATCGGGATTGCGCCTGTTTTCAGATCTACCCGTCAATAATCGCAGTCTAACCAACCGAATCGGAAAATGCCAGTATTTCGAACAACCCGCGCCACTATCGTTATTTGGCTCTCATTTTTTACAAAAACTTCACTTGTTGTTCAAAGGCCATTCAGTAGATTTTTACATACTCCTCTTAAGGCATAGACCAAATGGTGGTTGTGACCTGCACCTCAAGGACTCTCCATCAAGTTGGATCAAATACAAGTCATGGCAAAAAACTTTTGAACTGCGGGCAAAGCCAAAGCGGCCTCCCCCGCATTGCATCTTAACCAAATTGGAAATCTTCAGCCGTAAGCTTATCTGTGGTGATGCCAGTCAGGGTCAGCTCATCCAAAGCTGTCGCTCCGTCTCCGTCATCAAAACTGATAACCGTGTCCCCAGAG
>CAZSSS010000217.1:0-3974 GCA_964609255.1 uncultured Rhodobacterales bacterium | reverse complement strand
CGCAGCATATTTTCCAACACCACCGTAAGCGCGGCGGGCAGCCGTGAAAAATCGCCAAGCCCAGCGGCCTGCGCGGCGGGGATTGAATAATACGAGACAGTTTGCGAGCCTACTTTTAGATCGCGGCGCGTATTGCTGGTGTCGGTGCCTACGTGAATGGTCATGGGGTTTCTCCGGTTTTTTTGGGCTGGAATGCCGCGGAAATTGGCGGCTTTCAATGGGGCATAACGTCTTTGTGTGCAATTGTATACCAAGTTATGTGCAAAATTCAAGATAAACTGAGCGCCCCATACCAGCCATGGCTGCCAGAGCGCGGATAAACCTGATGATCGATTTCCTCAAAACCCATTTTTTGCCAGAATGCCAAGGCGCGCGGATTATGCATACTGACATCCAAATGCGCGGCCTTCGCCCCTTGGCTGCGCATGGCATTGCACCATATATCAAAAAGCCGCCGGCCCGCGCCTTGCCCCTGCGCGCGCGGCAATATGTTAAGGTGCAGATGCGCCGGAAAATTCTGTGATACCGCTGTGGGTGGGGTTTGGGGGCGGTGTATCTTGTTATAAAGACGTTCATCCGCTGTCCAGTGTTCACGGGTTTTTAAATCTGGGATGGGGTATTTTGCCCGTAAATCCGGCCACCATTCATTTTCCAACCGCGCGTTAAACCCGCTTGTATCCGCTGTGCCAACCACAAATCCGACCACGCCCTGCACATCCTCGGCGACAAAACAGCAGGCCGGTTCCAGCACCAAATACGGGACGGCAAATATATGGCCAAGAAGTTCCGCGTCGTGGTAAATTCCCGCTGCATCCGCGCCATACTGCCCGGTTTTTAATGTAATCTGATAAATCGCGGCCCGATCCGCCGCATCTGCCCTTCGAATATTAACCATTATTGCCTCTGCTTAAACCACCCATTATCCCCACGGTATTCCCCGCCCGTGACCGGCCGCATTATAACCAGCACTTTTGGTATGCCAAATATCGCGGTTTGGCGAGGATTTATTTTGCCCACAACACATCAACTGACCTTCCCCCTTTGCAACAAACGCGCTAAGCTGGATGGATGAGCCTAACTGTTTCCAACCTAAGCTGCCAACGTGGTGGCCGCCCGATATTTGCAGGACTGAACTTTGAGATCGCGCAAGGCCAAGCAATGGTTTTGCGTGGGCCAAATGGCGCGGGCAAATCAACGCTGCTGCGGGTGCTGGCGGGGCTTATTCCGGCGCAATCCGGCACTGCGGTTCTTAATAATATTCCGCTGGATAATCGCGATGAATTTCAGGAAAACATAACCTATGCGGGCCATCTGGACGCCATCAAACCCCAACTGACCGTTGCCGAAAACCTGCGGTTCTGGGCTTATCTTTTTGGCAGCAATGCCTTTGGTCAAACCATGCAGGATTTCCGCCTGAACGATATCGCAGACCGTCAGGCGCATACCTGTTCCGCAGGCCAGAAACGCCGCCTCGGCTTAGCCCGAATTGCGGTGACAGCGCGGCCTTTATGGCTGCTTGATGAACCAACAGTGTCGCTTGATACAGAAACCACCAGCCAATTTGCAGCGCTGATTGAAAAGCATTGCACAAAGGGCGGAATGGCCTTGATCGCAACCCATATTGACCTTGGCCTTGCAAATTCAACCGAATTGCATTTGCAAAGCATGACAGCAGAAATACGCCGATCCCTGCCGGAATCTGACCCGTTTCTAACCGGAGACTGGACATGAAGGCGTTGCTGATCCGCGAACTTCGCCTGGCGCTGCGCTCGGGTGGCGGCGCTGGTCTTGGCCTTGCGTTTTTCCTTATTGTTGTGATTCTGGTGCCGTTTGGGGTTGGGCCTGACCCCCAGATCCTTGCCAAAATCGCCCCGGGAACCCTGTGGGTTGGCGCATTGCTGGCTTGCCTGCTTTCCCTTGACCGCTTGTTCCAAACCGATAGCGAGGACGGCACCCTCGACATCCTCGCCCTCTCGCCGCTGCCCCTCGAAATGCTGGTTGCAGTCAAAGCGCTGGCCCATTGGCTCACCACAGGTTTGCCGCTGATCATCGCCGCGCCGGTCTTGGCCATCACCCTCAACCTACCCTATGAAAGCTATGTCTGGCTGATCGCCAGCCTTGCCGTCGGCACCCCGGCGCTCAGCTTTATCGGCGCGGCTGGGGCGGCCATAACCGTGGGCGTGCGTCGTGGCGGCTTGCTGCTATCGCTGCTTGTTCTGCCGCTCTATATTCCCACGCTTATTTTTGGGGCAAAAGCCGCCACACTGGCCTCCGAAGGCACCAACCCGCTGCCCGCCCTCATGCTTGTGGCGGGCCTCAGCCTGTTTACCCTTGCGCTCACCCCTTTTGCTGCCGCTGCGGCGTTACGCAGCCATCTCGGCTAAGCGCCAGCGCCATGGCCTCGGGGCCATGGTTCCAAATAATGCGCGCCTGCGCGCTCCGCTGAACTACATGTGACCGAATGGCAATTGCACCCCGTAACTTCAGCCGATACTGTCCGCTTATGTCTATTTGGGAATTTGCAAATCCGGTGCGATTCATGCGCCTTTCTGGTCGGTTATTACCGTATTTTTCGGTTCTAACGATCGTTCTTCTATTAAGCGGCCTTATCTGGGGTTTCTTTTTCACCCCGAATGAGCGGGTTCAGGGCGCGTCGGTGAAAATCCTCTACGTCCATGTTCCTTTGGCCTTTTTGGCCATCAATGTCTATTTTATGATGTTTGTCACCTCGCTTATCTGGCTTATTCGCCGCCATCATGTGTCAGCCTTGGCCGCCAAGGCCGCAGCGCCCATCGGGGCTGTGTTCACACTGGCGGCTCTGATCAGCGGCGCGCTTTGGGGGTCAACTACGTGGGGCACTTATTGGCAATGGGATCCAAAACTGACCTCGTTCCTGATTATGTTTATCTTTTACATCGGCTATATCGCCCTTTGGGAATCGGTGGACGAACCTGACAAAGCCGCTGATCTTACCTCGATCCTTTGCCTGATCGGCTCGGTTTTTGCCATTCTGTCGCGCTATGCGGTTAATTTCTGGAATCAAGGCATCCATCAAGGTGCGTCGCTGTCCATAGACAAAGAAGAAAACGTCTCGGATGTTTATTGGCAGCCCCTAATGCTGGTCATGGCAGGGGTGTTTTTCCTGTTCCTGACCCTTTTATTCATCCGCACCCGCACCGAGATTCGCAACCGGCGCATCGCCGCCCTGCAAGCGAGGGAAACATCATGATGCCCGAACTTGGCCGCTATGCCTTTTCTGTGCTTGGTTCATGGGGCAGCTCTATCGGGCTGGTTCTTCTTGTCACCATTATTTCAATACACCGCGCCAAAGCAAGCAAAGCCACGCTGAAAGCGCTGGAAGAAAAATACAAAGGCAATAAATAGATGGCAAAATTCAATCTGGCCCTGCTGGTGCCGCCCGTTATTTTCGCCGGATTGGCAGGCATGTTTTATTACGGCCTAACGCGGGAAAACCCTGACCAGCTGCCCTCTATGCTTAGGGGTAAACCGGTGCCCGAAATTAACCTCAGCGACCTGCGCCCCGATCCTGCACCCACCACTGACGACCTGATGCTGGATGGCGTTAAGCTGGTTAACTTTTGGGCCAGTTGGTGTGGCCCGTGCCGCACAGAGCACCCAAATCTGATGACCATGCAAGAAAACGGCATTCCGATTATCGGTGTGAATTACAAAGACGACCCCGAAAATGCACTTGGGTTTCTGGAACAGCTTGGCGATCCGTTTATCAAAATCGGCGCGGACCCCAGGGGGCGAAATGCCATTGAATGGGGGGTGACGGCGGTGCCGGAAACCTTTGTTATCAATGGGGATGGTAAAATTATTCTGCGTTATCCCGGCCCGATTACCAAAGACGTTTACGCACGTTACATCGCGCCAGCAATCCGCGAAGCAGCGGGTGCAGACCCAAACGCCCCCCCCTCCGAGACCAACGATTAGTTAATCGTTTTTATCTT
>CAZSSS010000216.1:0-3984 GCA_964609255.1 uncultured Rhodobacterales bacterium | reverse complement strand
CAACAGCCTCGGCCATTTGCGCTTCGGGTGAATTGGGGTTGTTGGAAATGGTTCGCCCCGATTCCTGACCAATTATTTCGGCAATGCCAACCAACGGAAATAGGCACAAAATAAGGATGCTGAATATTCTAGCCATTTTCCAGGCGGGCCTGCAAGCTCAGCAAATCAGCCCAGGCAGTGCGTTTTTGGATCGGGGTGCGCAGCAGATAGGCGGGGTGGAACATTGGCAAGGCCGGTATGCCCAGCACCTGCCCCCATTGCCCGCGCATTTTGGTGATACCGGCGGTGGTATCCAGCAGGGTTTTGGTCGCGGGATTACCCATAAGAACCAGAAATTCGGGTTTGGCCAGTTCAATATGACGCAGCAAAAACGGCTTCATCATGGTGATTTCATCGAGTGATGGATTGCGGTTTTGGGGGGGCCGCCAAGGCATGACATTGGTAATATAAATCGCGTCTTTGGTTTGTTCAGCCCTACGCGACAGGTTGATCGCTCCAAACATCAGGTCCAGCAACTGCCCAGCCGGGCCAATAAAAGGCCGCCCGATGCGGTCTTCTTCGCGCCCCGGGGCCTCACCGATAATCATTATCCGGGCGGCTGGGTTGCCATCGCAAAACACCGTGTTACGCGCACCTTGTTTCAGATTGCAGCCCTCAAAATCCTCAATTGCGGCGCGCAGATCATCCAGATCAGCACAACGCGCGGCAATGGTTTGTGTATCAATCGTCAGTGTTTTTGGCGCTGCCCCGGCAATTTGCGGCGCAGGTTTTGAGACCACTGCTTGCATGTCGTATCGGTTAATGCCTGCTTCGGATATTGCCTCATCCGCGCCAAGCTCCACCAACCATTCAAGGATCGCGAGGTCACGGGCAAAATTGTCGCTTTTTTGCAGGGATTCGGGTGCGTGTTCCATGGACCAATTGTTAGCGTGCCCTTGCGGTGAAGGCCAGTAACTTAGGGTGAGGACTCGTTAAACCCAGAAGATGACGAAAGCAGCGACACAGATTGAGGAAAAGAATGTGCGTGCGCAACCATCGTATCGGGTTGATATACGCCGCCCACGGCACGGCAACGCATGTTTACATACCCGAGCGGAGATCCTTTATTCTGCCAAACATGTTTTCGACCTTATGGCATTGCTTATAACGGGGGTTTGTTATACGGAATTGCGCATTGAACGCTGCACTTACTCCCAGTTCATTTGCAGCCTATGTCGACGAGAATCAATGGCGGGCGATCCCGTCCGCCGTCTTTGTCGGCGCATCTGCCATTTCATTTGTGCGTCTGCGTCCACGGTTAACATCTGGCGTGGCCCATATTACATCCCCTCGCGTTGCTTTATCGCAATCACTGTATCTTGGCCCAAAAACTTCTTCGCCATGCGCTCCACAAGGGGCTGCGCGGCGTGCATGGTTTTCATAAGTCTGTTGTTGATTGGGCGGTGTTGGCCCCCATTTTTCCCAGGTTATTCCCAGTGGTTTTAACTGACCTGTAAGCGTTCCAGCTCCGATTCCATGAATACCCGAAAACTGCGGCTGCGCATAAGACCATCGCTAATACCAGAAACCTGCCCGGCGATTTTTTGTTCGTTCTTGCTGTTTGACAACAACCGACGCATCTCGTCTGGATGTCGGTTAAGCATATAGGCAATCGCTTGCCCAACCATATTTTCAGCAGCCCCGCGTCGTGGGTCAAAAGATGCCCCGCGAACCAGCCGGCCGCGCCGCGTGTCGCGCGCAACCGTTTCGCAAAGCCGCACTTGCAATGGAATCATGAATTTTGCAAATATATTCCCCAGCAGGCCATTCGGGACAGCGGCCAGAGTTTCGTTAATTATATCATCAACCGATTTTACCTTTGCTGGCCGCCCTCTGGCCAGTGTGCGGCCAAGCCTGACGGCGCTGCTCTGCATTTGACCGTTTACAAAATGCACAGCCGCCCCATGCACCAGCGTTCCAGATATGGCAGAGACCTTGGCAACAGCCTCAGCCGTTGCAGGTGTGGCGTTCATAACTTTGGCACATATTCTTAAGGTAACAAATGATATGTCCTGGCTAATCTCGCTGGTAACAGCGCCGGGCGGCGGGGTGTTCGACAACCGGTTCAAATATATCTGCATATCTTGAATAAACCGGTTTTTTTGCAAATTGAACTCTGAGAACCGGTCAAAGAAAAGGTCAATATTTTCTGGCCGTAAAAGCGCCGCCATTTGGCTTTGTTGATGACGTATGCGGGTGGCATGAATTTCCTGTGGTAATTCCACGGCACCCAATGCGTCCATCACCTGAATAAACAATGCATTGTTACGGCTTTGATTATGGCGCGTCCAAATCTGGAAATAACTTTCGAATTGAGAGGTCGATCCACCCGAGTTGGGCCAAATATGAACCCGCACTTGCCGAATCAACCGATCCAGCAAACCTCGTGCTTCATCATCATCAATAATGGCCGTCCGGCCACGGATTTTCAGTATATAGGGCACAAAACACCTCCCCGAAAAACTAGGTAAATATGAATATAATTATATGATTGAATTGATACGCTTTTTTTATAAAATTTCAAGGTGGCTTTTATCACCACAAAACATGCACCAGCCACAGGGTAACCCCCGGAAAAACCACCAGCACCACGACGCGCAGCAAATCGGTGATCACAAAGGGCAGCACGCCCTTAAAGGTCTCGATCATCGGGATATCGCGCGCCAGTGAATTGATCACATACAGATTCATTCCGACGGGTGGCGTTATCAGCCCCACCTCAACCACGATCAGCACCAGAATGCCGAACCACAACCCAAAATCAGTTGGGCTCATGCCAAAATCAAGCGCCAGCATGGTCGGGAAAAAGATCGGCACGGTCAGCAGGATCATCGACAGGCTGTCCATCACACAGCCAAAAATCAAATAGGCGATCAACACAATCGTCAGCACCAGCCACGGATTAAATCCTTGATCTCCAACAAACATCGCCACCGATTGCGGCACTTGGGTCAGGGCCAGAAACCCGTTATAAACGGCGGCCCCCAGCACAATCAAAAAGATCATCGCGGTGGTTTGCGCAGTGCCGGTAAAGGCCTCGATCAGGGTTTTGCGGGTCAGGCCGCCGTTCAGCCATGCAATCAGCCCGGTGCCACCGGCGCCCACAGCCGCGCCTTGGGTGGGGGTGAACAGCCCTTGATAAATACCGCCGATTACCAAGAAAAACACCAGCAATACCGGCCAGACCGCGCCCAGCGCCGCGATGCGTTCGCGGTATGGCACTTTTGGGCGCACCCCGCCCGAATTGGGGAACACCCGCACATAAATCGAAATGGCAACCATATAGCCAAGCGCCGCCAAAATGCCCGGAATAAGCGCCGCGATAAATAGTTTTGCCACGTTTTGTTCAGCCAAAATCGCGTAAATTACCAGAATAACCGAGGGCGGAATAAGAATGCCCAGCGTGCCCCCTGCCGCCAAGGTGCCGGTGCTAAGCGCGCCGGAATAGCCATATCGGCGCAGTTCCGGCAAGGCCACCTGCCCCATGGTCGCCGCCGTGGCCAAGGATGACCCGCAAATCGCGCCAAACCCCGCACAAGCCCCGACCGAGGCCATGGCAACCCCGCCTTTTTTATGGCCAAGAAACGCCTCAGCGGCCTTGAACAGCGCGGTTGACATACCCCCAAGGGTCGCGAATTGCCCCATCAGCAAAAACAGCGGCACGATGCTTAGTGAATAGTTAGAAAACTGCCCATAAGCCAAATGCTTAAATTGCCCGGCGATCATGTTAAGGTTACCGTTAATCAGATAATTGCCACCAACGCCAACGATTAACATCGACAGGCCGATTGGCATGCGCAAAAAGATCAGCAATAGCAATACCGCAAATGACCAGAGGCCAAGGTCAAAGTTGCTCAATGGACCACCTCATCGGGCGCGCGTTGCTGTCTTGTCACCAGATAAAGGGCGGATTGCGCCACGCAAAAAGCCCCGGTAATCAAAAGA
>CAZSSS010000215.1:0-3984 GCA_964609255.1 uncultured Rhodobacterales bacterium | reverse complement strand
ACGTTTCCGCCGCGTCACCACGTTTGGCACGTTCTTTTTCAACAATCCATTCGGGTTTTTTGTTTTTGCGCGGGGCCATGATATGTCTTTCAATGCTGCCGCGAGATAACCAGATTAGCGCGTCAGGTCAATGCAATACCGAATTACCGGTTTGCAAATAAGGACGGCGTGCCGCCTGTGTGTAAAATGCACACCGATTCAGTTGGCTTAATCGTCTGGTCGGCGACCATCGCCAGCAATGCCGCAAATGGTTTGGCGGTATAGGTCGGTTCAAGCAACAGCGCTTCGGTTGTTGCGAAAACCTGCGTTGCCGCATTTGATGCTGCGCTGGCAATGCCGTATCCATTTCCCAAAAACCGGTCATCAAAAATGGCGATGCTGTCGGGGTTTTGCAGGGTTTTGCCCAGTTTTTGCTCTAACCGGTTGAAAATATGTTCAATGCGCTGCTGCATTTCTTGTTTTTGGTATTCAACGCTAATCACATAAACTTGGCCCGGATATCCGCTTGCTATCAATCCATATAACAAGCCAGCCTCGGTTGGTCCCATGGAGCCGGGGATGACAATACAATCAAAAGAACCAATTTCTTTTGGTGTTTGCAAAAGCAATTCCTGCGCAGCAACAACATACCCCATCGCCCCCAGAACCGGATCGCCAATGATATACGGTTTTTTCCCTTGTTTTTGTAAGTCGTCGGCTTTTTGCGTTACTTTATCGGCGCGCTCCTGCTCGCTGACGGGGCCAAGGAAAATAATCTCTGCACCAAACAATGTGCTGAGCAAAAGATTACCTTCAATCCGCGCGGGCTGCGCGTCATTATGCAAAATAACACAATTCAACCCGATTTTTGCAGCGGCAGCCGCCGTAAGCCTACATTGATTTGATACGCATTGTCCCGCGACCAATACCGTATCTGCACCTTGTTGCAAAGCCTCGGCCATCCAAAATTCAAGTGAACGAACCTTGTTTCCGGCCATTCCAAGCGGCATGACATCATCACGTTTGACAAAAATATTCGGATGCCCGGTTATGGCCCCAATCCGTTTGAGTGGCTCCAAAGGGGTTGGCCCTGCCAGTAACGATATTTTTGTTGGTAGATTAATGTTCAAAATTAATTGTCCGATGCAGAATACTTATATGATAATAATATTTTGCCACAGGTGCCAGAACCAAGTTTAGGGTCAGACCCCATTAATTTCAGGCGGAATTACCCAGCCAATCTGTTACAATAAAAGCTGTGACACCGATGGGGCGAAATGTTTTTCCAGCGAGGTTGCCGCAGCCCCGAGTGCCACGGTGTCTGGTCCGGCGGTGCCCATGCATACACGCATTTCGGATCCGTTATGCTTGCGCAATGATCTGTGTAACGGTTGTGCGCTTTGCAGTATTTGTTCCATAATTTGTTTTGGCGCGGTGCCCCCGATAACAATCAGTTCCGGGTCAAACGTCATTTCTATGATGTTTAGTAAAAGCTTAAAGCGTTGCCCGGCTTGTTCAAACCATTCGGATGCGGCGTGTTGTTTTTCAGACATAAACGAGGCGAATTCCCGGTCGAAATTCTCAGTTGTGGGGATGAAATTGAAGTGACGACAAAATGCGCCAAACGACAGGTATTGTTCAAGGCAACCGTTATTTCCGCAGGGGCAAGGCAGGCCGTCTGGCTCTACGATAATGTGGCCGATTTCGCCTGCATTCAGGGCTGTGCCTCGGTGAATTTTACCGTCAATAACCAGACCAGCGCCGATCCCCAGACCAAATTGTAAAAAGACAAAATTGCTAACGCCTCTGCCCAATCCGTAATAGAATTCACCGGTGGCCGCCGCCGCCGCGTCATTGTCTAGAATAAAGGGCATGTTGAACATTTCGTTTAGGTTGCGCAACGTTGTTGATAGGCCAAAACCGGTGTAATTAGTGATTTCCTCGGTGCTATCGGATGACACAAACGGGCCGGGCGCGGCCAAGCCGATTCCGACCAACCGTGAGGCGGGCATCGGGTGTTGTTGCCTGAAATCCAATAAGGCATTTTGAATTCCCGCGGTTACTGAATCACCCGATTCACCTTCGGGAATGATACGATGCGTCCAGATAACCTTACCCTCAAGGTTGCAAACAACCCCCCGTATTTCGCCATTATCAATGTGAAACCCTGCTGAAAAAGCGCATTCCGGATTTATCCGAATATCCATCCCGGGATGGCCCCTGCCTGTGACCTTGGAGGCGCTTAGCGTGATCACATTTGAATGCTCAAGCTCTGACACGATGTTTTGGATTGTCTGGCGCGACAGCGAGGTGATTTTCGCCAGTTTTGAGCGTGAAATGGCCCCGGATGTCCGAATCACATCCAACACAACACTGTGATTATGCAGTTTTGCCCGCGCTAAATTCGTGCCCGAGCGCCGCAATTGGGCTAGTTTGTTTGCTTCTTTGCACATTTTTATTCCTTTGACAGACGGGCACAATATTTATTTTAAATCAATTTGACAAAATAAAGTTTCATGTCAATATTGATTGCTTAAATAAATAAAAGGGAAGAGATATGAAACGGATATTGATACCAACACTGGCGACTGCCGCCAGTATTTTCGCGCTGTCAACCGCAGCACAAGCTGAGGTAACTCTCAGCGCTTTGATGATGAGCCAAGCCGCCTATAGCGAACAGGATGTCAAAGATATGACAGCCGAATTTGAGGCGGCAAACCCGGATATAACAGTAGAACTGGAATTTGTTTCCTATGAGGCGTTGCACGACAAAATTGTAACCTCAGCCGGATTGGGCGATGACGGTTATGACATCGTGTTGTTTGACGTTATCTGGCCTGCCGAATTTGCTGAACGCGGCTTTTTGTCGGATGTAACCGACCGTATTCCTGCCAGTTATACCGATCAGGTTTTTGAGGGTGCCTGGACAACGGTTGAATACGAAAACCGCCGTTATGGCATGCCTTGGATTCTGGATACCAAGTATATTTTCTATAACACTGAGATGCTGGAACAGGCTGGCATTGCCTCTCCGCCGACTACGTGGACCGAATTGCTGGAACAAGCGGCCATAATCCGCGACGCTGGCATTGTTGAATATCCATTGGTCTGGAGCTGGTCACAATCAGAAGCAATGATTTGTGATTTCACCACCATTTCCTCGGCTTTAGGCGGTGAATTCTTTGAAGATGGCGAACCGGTGTTCCAACAAGGCGGCGCGCTTGCGGCTGTGGAATATATGCGCTCATCCATTGAATCCGGTCTTACCAACCCGGCTTCGACCGAATATTTCGAAGAAGACGTGCGCCGGGTGTTTTCAAACGGTGATGCTGCGTTTGCCCTGAACTGGACCTATATGAATGCGCTTGTGAATGACCCCGCTGAAAGCCAGGTTGCTGGCAAAGTCGGCGTGATTTCTGCGCTTGGGTCTGACGGAATTTCCGAAGCATCTTCGGTGAATGGTTCCATGGGGCTTGGCATTCCTATCAACAGTCCACACGCTGATGAGGCTTGGGCATTCATTCAACATTTGACTGCACAATCGGTTCAGGAAAACTATGCGACCCTAAGCCTTCCGATTTGGCGCGCGTCCTATGAAAGTGAAGCGGTGACAATGGGGCAGGAAGATTTGGTAGCAGCGGCAAACAAATCTATTGCTGTGATGTATCCACGTCCGCTGGTTGCGTCTTACACCGAAGTATCCGCGATCCTGCAACGGAATATTCACGCGGCGCTTTTGGGTGAAGTTGATCCGGCTGAAGCCATGGAAAATGCTGCTGCGCGTGTTGCGCGCATCCGCTAAAGACCAAAACACTAAAGACTAAAAAAAGGGAGCATCGGATTTGTCAGGGTTAAACAGAACACGCGAAAAGTGGGTTTTGCTGGCTCCGGCAATTTTGGTGCTCCTGCTCATTACGGCGATACCGTTCTTTCAGACATTATATCTGAGCTTTACGGACGCAGAGATCACCGCCCGCGAGGTCAAGGTCAACTGGATCGGGTTTG
>CAZSSS010000214.1:0-3998 GCA_964609255.1 uncultured Rhodobacterales bacterium | reverse complement strand
CTGCGCGAGGAAACCCAATTTGAGCTGATCAAAATTCAGGAAGATCTTGGCGTGACTTTTATTGTGGTGACCCATGATCAAGAGGAAGCCATGACACTGTCAACGCGTATCGGGGTGATGGATGCGGGGCGCATTGAACAGGTGGGTGAACCGCGAGAGATTTATGAAACGCCGAATTCAAAATATGTGGCTGATTTCATTGGATCGGTGAATGTTTTTGACGCATCGGTTGAAGTGGCTGCGCCCGATATGATGCGGGTTCAGGCCGACATTGGCCCGATATTGACCGAACCTTTGGCGGGCTTAACCGCCAACCAAACCGTGCATATCGCGGTGCGCCCTGAACGCATTCACCTGTCGCGCACGCCGGTAAAGGCGGTAAATTCGCGGCGCGGCATTGTGCAGGAGGTGGCGTATCTGGGCAATATCTCGGTGTTTCATGTGCTGTTGGAAGGGGGGCGGCTGGTCAAGGTCTCAGCGGCCAATTCACTGCATGATGACAACCCGATAACATGGGATGAGCCGGTTCACGTTTCATGGAGCGCGGCGGCCAGCACGGTGTTAACCAAATGAGCAAACCTAAATTCCGCCTCGGGCGTAGCTTTGTAATTTCGGTGCCGACCCTGTGGTTGCTGCTGTTTTTTCTGATCCCGTTTCTGGTGATCCTGAAAATTTCGGTCTCGGAACCGCGCATTTCCGTGCCGCCTTATGCGCCTTTGTGGGACACAATCAACGGGGCGATCAAATTTAATATCAACTTTGAGAATTACGCCTATATGTGGGAGGATAGCCTTTATATCAAGGCATTTCTAAGCTCGATTAAAATTGCGGCGGTGTCAACAATTCTGGCTTTATTGGTTGGGTATCCGATGGCGTATTACATTGCGCGCAGCCCTGAACCCAAACGCTCCATTCTGCTTTTGCTGATCGTGCTGCCGTTTTGGACATCGTTTTTGCTGCGGGTTTATGCGTGGATCGGGATTCTAAAAACCAAAGGGCTGTTAAATGAATTGCTGCTTAAAATGGGCATAATTGACCAGCCGATTGTGATGATGCAGACCGATTTTGCGGTTTATGTGGGCATTGTTTACACATATTTACCGTTCATGATCCTGCCGCTTTATGCCAATTTGATCAAACATGACACGGCCTTGCTGGAGGCCTCGACCGATTTGGGCGCGGGGCGGTTTTCAACATTTTTGCGTGTAACACTGCCGATTTCAACGCCGGGGATTATTGCGGGGTCGATGCTGGTTTTTATTCCGGTGATCGGCGAATATGTTATTCCGGCGCTGTTGGGCGGGCCGGATACATTGATGATCGGGCGGGTTTTGTGGGATGAATTCAAGGCGCCGGGCGGCTGGCCTTTTGCCTCGGCTGTGGCGATGGTGATGCTTGTTATTATGGTTATTCCGTTTATGTTTTTGCGCAACGCGCAGGGCAAAGGGGAGGGGTGATGAAACTGCGCATTCTGCCCATTGCCGCCTTGCTTGGCTTTATTTTTCTGTATGGCCCGATTGTCTCGCTGGTGGTTTTTTCCTTTAACGAGAGCAAACTTGTCACGGTTTGGGGTGGGTTTTCGACCAAATGGTATGCGGCGCTTTTCCAGAATGCGCAAATTATGGGGGCGGCGTGGCTTAGCCTGAAAATTGCGACCCTCAGCGCCAGCGCGGCGACCGTGTTGGGCGTGATGATGTCGATGGTTTTGACGCGGTTTGGGCGGGTGCGGGGGCGCACCTTGATGACCGGTATGGTGACAGCGCCTTTGGTGATGCCCGAAGTCATTACCGGCCTGTCATTATTGCTGTTGTTTGTGGCGATGGAAAAGATGTTTGGCTGGCCCTCGGGGCGGGGCGTGACCACGATTTTGATCGCGCATATTACGTTTTCGATGGCGTTTGTTACGGTGGTTGTGCAATCGCGCCTTGCCGATATGGATACCGCAATTGAGGAAGCGGCGCTGGACCTCGGGGCCAGCCCTTTGCGGGTGTTTTTTGACATAACCCTGCCGATGATCGCACCAGCGCTGATTGCCGGCTGGTTGCTGGCGTTTACGCTCAGCCTTGATGATCTGGTGATCGCCAGTTTTGTAACAGGGCCGGGCGCGTCAACCCTGCCGATTGTGATTTTTTCCAAGGTGCGGCTGGGGGTTAGCCCTGATATAAACGCGCTGGCCAGCCTGATTATTCTGGTGGTATCCTTGGGGATAATCGCGGCCGCCCTAATTATGCGCAAAGGAATGAAAAAATGAGAATGTTATGGACTTTATTGTTGGTTGTTTCGGGCGTCTCTGCATCTGCGCAAACCCCGACCCCGACCCCGACCCCAAACGCAGCAGAGCTATTCGAAGCCTGCGCAGCGCGGGATGAAAACCCGGTTTCTGGGGCGTTTTGTGAGGGGTTTATTTTGGGGATATATCACGGCATGATGCAGGGGGCGATACATACAATTCGTGCGCAAACCGATGCGGAAATACCGCCAGAGATCTTGCGCGAAAAAGCCACCAAAATTCTTGAAATTTGTATCCCGCCAGCGACATCGAATACAGAACTGATTCAAAAGGTTACTTCTGTGCTGACAGCGCAACAGGACCTAACAGATCAGGATGCGTATGAAATGGTATTGAATGGCTTGCGTTACTTTTACTGGTGCCCAAATGACCGGTGATCAGGCATTTCGTGCAACATTGAATAACGTAAACTGGCCGGAAATGACCTATGGCGGGGCGCTTTCATTTCTGCGGCGGCGTTATTCGCGTGACCTAAACGGCGTTGATCTGGCGGTCAGCGGCATTCCTTATGACGCGGCGGTCACCTATCGCCCCGGCACGCGTTTGGGGCCGCGCGCCATTCGGGCGGCCTCGGTGCAGCTGACGGAACTTAAGGCGTTTCCCCAAGGGTTTGATCCGTTTGAACACCTGAATATGGTTGATTACGGTGATTGCATGCTGGACCCGCACCACCCTGAGACCATCCCCGATGCCATCCATAACCACGCGGTTGAGATCATCAGAACCGGTGCCAAAATGCTGACCTTCGGCGGCGATCATTTTGTGGCTTATCCGCTGCTGAAAGCCCACGCGGAAAAATACGGCTCCATTGCCTTGATCCAGTTTGATGCCCATTGCGACACATGGGCTGATGATGGCAACGCGCTGGACCATGGCACCATGTTTGCCCGCGCGGCAAATGAGGGGATTATCGATGTGGCGCGCTCCACCCAGATTGGGTTGCGCACATATAACGACAGCGATTATGGTTTTGAGATCCTGACCGCGCCGTGGGTGCATCGTCACGGCATTGATGCAGCGCTGGACATCATCAAAACCCGCGCAGGGGATGCGCCGGTCTATATTTCCTTTGATGTTGACGGGCTTGACCCTGCATTTGCGCCCGGCACCGGCACGCCGGTTTCAGGGGGTTTGGCCAGTTGGCAGGCGCTTGAATTAATGCGCGGGTTGAATGGCCTGAATTTGGTGGGCATGGACGTGGTTGAGGTCTCACCGCCTTATGATCACGCTGAAATTACCGCGCTGGTGGCGGCCACGGTGGCATATGCTTTTGTGGCCATATTGGCTGAGAAAAACGGCGCAAAACGTGCCGAGATAGGGAGGCTTTGATGGCCAGTCCGGATTATACCCGAAAAATGCCCGAGGCGCTTCAGGAATGGCTGGCGGGCCGGCGGGTTGAGGAAGTTGAATGTATTATCGGTGATATTGCCGGTATTTCGCGCGGCAAAGCCATGCCCAGCAAGAAATTCGCCCGTAATGAACGGGTTTTCATGCCCCAGTCGATTTTCTTTCAGACCATTGATGGCAACTATGTTGATATGGATATAGAGCATCAATGGACCGAAGCCGACATGCAGCTTATCCCTGATTTTGGCACCGCAACAGCCGCGCCTTGGGCGGGGGATGTGACCATTCAGGTGATCCATGATGTGGTTGATATGCAGGGCAAGCCGGTTGAGATCATCCCGCGCAATCTGCTCAAAAAGAT
>CAZSSS010000213.1:0-4005 GCA_964609255.1 uncultured Rhodobacterales bacterium | reverse complement strand
TACGCAGCTTTGCGACGCCGACGCGCTGCGGTCAAACCACCCAGTGCGGCCAACAACAGCAGACCACCGGCAGGCAGAGGAACAGGAGAAACATGGATCTTGGAGATATAGAATTCCGGGTCAAGATCAGCATTCACCTGAAAGCCCCAGTCGGTTGAAGATCCCCAATCCAGCAAATTGCTTACACCGACAGTAAAGTTGGCAGAAAAGCTATCGGCAATGTTTGTAATCAGAATCGAAGTCCCGTCAGCCAGAAGGTTGTGTGTACTGTCGCGCAATATCAGCGAGAACAGGGTAACCTCTTCCGAGAAGTTCAGGCTCAGCTGTTCAACACTACCGCCACCAGCGTTAACGCCAACATTGTCATCAGAAGCGGGGTCACATTGTGCAGCGCCCGTAATGGTTGCAGAACAAACACCAAGACCGGCATTGCCGCCATCCAGATATGCCCAAGCAGGTTGAGACCCATCGGCAACAGCAGCTCCGGCCATTACGGTAATCCCTGCATCCGTAAGGCCAAGAGGACCGACCTGATTATCCCAAGTTCCCTCGCCAACAAGTGTATCAGTAATGTCTGCGAAGTCGAATACTGCAGCTTGTGCAGCAATTGTTCCCGTGATTCCAAACGCGGCAGCAAGGGAAAGAGTTTTAATTGTTTTCAGCATGGTAGCTTCCAATCTTGTAGATCGCATTATTTGTACGTTGAAAATTCTATTGAGGTTACTGCCACATTCCTAACACATTGTGTAGGGGAATTACAGATTATTTCGTGCATTCTCTCTTTTTTAACGCTTTGCTAAGCCTCCTGCGGGAACGCGATTCCCCTCTCGCACGTCGTGGTTGTTTTTTGCAGCCCGGGATGGGGCAATTCAATCTGACTCATGCGTTTGCTTCAGAATAGCAGACCGACCAACGCCCTTTTCCATAATTCTACACGGTCCCATATTCTTCTAGCCGCGGGTCAGGAATCACCTCATAGTGCGAGAATAGGAATACCAAACACGTATGATAATCATCCTTTTTAAACGCTGCCATTTTTGGCCTTGATTTCGGAAATGCAATGCCTCAATCCCCACCCCCGACCATATCCATCATCATTCCTGCTTATAACCGCGCCGCAGCTATTCGTGGCGCCATCGAAAGTGTTCTAAGACAGACTTACACTGATTTTGAACTGCTGATTGTTGATGATGGCTCGACCGATGACACCATGGCCCGCGTGGCGGAAATATCCGACCCTCGCATTCGCTTGCTTGCCAATCCAAAAAACATGGGGGCCAGCGCCGCCCGCAATACCGGCATCAAAAACGCACGTGGAGAATGGGTGGCCTTTCAAGACAGTGATGACGAATGGCTTCCGGAAAAGTTGCAAAAGCAGATGCAGAGGATCGCATCAAAGGCAAATGATCCTGTAGCATGTTATTGCGGTATGGTTGTGGTGGGCAAACACGACCAAGGCAAACAGGAACGTCCCAAAGTACACTATATCCCCGACGCAACCCTAACCAAGGTCGAAGGCAATATCCTGTCCACAGTTCTGATGGCCAGTCCTGCCAGTACCCAGACACTAATGGTCCGACGGGAAGTTCTGAATGAAATCGGCGGGTTCGATGAAAGCCTACCAGCGCTGGTTGACTGGGATTGTGTCATGCGCCTTGCCAAACGCGGGCCGTTCGCATTTGTCGACGAACCGCTGGTGCTGCAGTATTTTTCCGAGAACAGCATCACACGTTCACGCGCCAACCGCGCAATTGGCCGTCTAAAGATCATCGAAAAAAACGCGGCGCTATGGAAAGATCATCCTGAATATCTGGCACAGCACTATCGCTCGGTTGCGGGGGACCGTCGCCGATTGGGCGATATAAAAGCAGCCCGCAAGGCAATTGCCAGCGCACGACGCCTATGTCCGACGTCCGCAAAGCTATGGGGGGTAGAAGCCTACCTTCTTATGCAGGGTTTGCTAAATCGCGGCGGGAATACCGGATAACTGGAACGTTGACTACTTGCGGTTCCAACGGCCCGCAACCTGCCCGGGATCACGCCCCATCAACAGCGTTGCCATTACCCACATCCGGTAAAACCGGATTCGCACCAACCCCGCAAACGCCTTGAAACGATCACCGATACCGGAAATCCGATCCGAGCCCAGAATCCTCGGGATTTCTGCAAGCGGGGATAGCCCCATCGCCAAAGTCTTTAATAAGAACCGGAGCCGCCCAAACCGCCGGGTCATCGCAGAATGGTATTCATGCGCAAGGTGCCGGTCCCATTTTGCTTTCAAACCATCAAAACTGGTTCGGGCGGGATGATACACTTTCATCCCTGCAACATAGCGCGTTTGATACCCTTTTGCGGTTGCACGTTGCCCCCAATCCCGGTCTTCGGCCACCGCAATACCCGCAAATGGACCGACATCTTGCAGCACGGCTTTGCGAACCACCAGATTACCGGTGCCGGTATAGCCCTCGCGTGCGATATAGCGGTCCATCCGGTAGGCATAGATGCTCTCATAGGCCTCCAACACCGTCAGGCGGGTCGGATCAACATAGGCAATGCGCACATCTCCACCCAGAATATCGGCAGTCGTATCCTGCATCGCAATGTGGGCCGTTTTCAGCCACGCCGGATCCGCCAGACAGTCGGCATCAATGAATGCCAGAATATCACCCTTGGCCACCGAAGCCCCCAGATTACGAGCCGGGCCTGGGCCGGGCTCGGTTTCCCGAAGAAGCGTAACTGTGGGAAATGCGTTGCAAACGGTTTCGGGCATCTGTGCCGAGCCATTATCGACCACATATATTTCGTCGGCTATCCTGCTTCCCGCTGCTAATGACTGCAGACACCGCTCCAACATTTCGGATTGGTTGAGGTGTGGGATTACGACCGAAATTTTCAATATTAAAACGCCTGAAATATCATTCAAAACAGTGTGCGGGTTTGCGCCTACAAAACAACAGCCCCCTTGATACCTCACCACGGTTACGTGAATATCCATAGCGATGCAATGCCGCTGCAACGTCGAAATATCCAAGCTTGCGATGCGTGCAGTGATGTAGCCTGTTGCCATGGATGGCGCATTGTGAAAACACTGAAATTATACCGACTACAAACCATTGGATGGCTTTTGAATATTGAGCACTGAACGCACACCACTAATTTCCATCATTATTCCGGCCTGGAATAGCCAAAGAACAATTGCGAGGGCAATATCAAGCATTGTCACAAACTCGGATCAACCTTTCGAAGTAATCGTTGTCGACGATGGATCAACCGACGCGACATATGAAACGGCCATACAGGCCATGCAGGATTCCGGCATCGAAAACGGATTTGTCCTACAGCAACGAAACTCTGGGCCCGGGGCAGCCAGAAATACCGGTGCAAGATCAGCAAAGGGCCGCTATCTGGCATTATTAGATGCTGACGATTTCTGGTTTGAATGGACCCTAAATACCTGCCTCGAGGTACTTAGCGAGTTTGAAGTCTCTGATGCACAACCTGCATTAATTTTCTTAAAAAACATTGACTTCAGTGTTGACGACATACCCGAGAATCTACCTTGCGCACCAACTAAGATCAAAATCTTCGACAATTTCTTAGAGGCTGCAACTCAGATGAACCAAGTGCGGTTTGCTTCTTGCAATTCCTTAATCTCCCGCGACGTGTTCTTTGGTATTGGCGGCTTTAATCAAAGCGAACTATGTTCCGAAGATACGGATATTTTCTTACGCGTACCGCTGATCCATAGCTGTGCTGTGGTGCAGCGTCCGTATTTAGTGGCGCATGAAACCGGCAGTTCAACAAACCTGACCAGTAACTTCAAACGAGTTGAAAATGGGTTGAATTTTCTATTTTCACAAAAAGCGTTGGGCAAATATCCTGAGGCCCAAAACATCCAAATTTCACGCCGCAGATTCTTTGCTAGCTCAACAGCGTACACCATAAAAACTGCATTCGCCTCGGGAAACATCGGCGCTGCATATATGCTGTACGTTCGTCATTTTG
>CAZSSS010000212.1:0-4021 GCA_964609255.1 uncultured Rhodobacterales bacterium | reverse complement strand
AAGACCTCAGCCTTCCAAGCTGATGACACGGGTTCGATTCCCGTCGCCCGCTCCAGATTTTAAACTGCGATCAGGCCCAATTGTTCCAATTTCAAAATGACCTGATGGGCGCAGTTATCTACTTCGATATTTTCAGTATCGATCACCAGTTCAGCCTTGGAGGGCACTTCGTAAGGGTCTGAAATACCTGTGAATTCCTTGATTTTGCCTTCGCGGGCCAGTTTATATAACCCCTTGCGGTCGCGGCGTTCGCATTCTTCAAGGCTGGTGGCAACGTGGACTTCGACAAAGGTGCCGAACCCTTCGATTTCTTCACGAACGGCGCGACGAGTGGCGGTATATGGGGCGATGGGTGCGCAGATGGCAATGCCGCCATTTTTGGTGATCTCACTGGCAACATAGCCGATGCGGCGGATATTCAGGTCGCGATGTTCCTTGCTGAAACCCAGTTCGGATGACAGGTTTTTACGCACAACATCGCCGTCAAGCAATGTCACAGGTCGCCCGCCCATTTCCATCAATTTGACCATCAAAGCATTGGCAATGGTTGATTTTCCAGACCCAGAAAGGCCGGTAAAAAACACAGTAAACCCTTGTTTTGAACGGGCAGGGCGGGTGCGCCGCAATTCCTCAACCACGTTTGGATAGGAAAACCAGTCGGGAATATCAAGACCCTCAGCCAAGCGCCGCCGTAATTCTGTGCCCGAAATATTCAGCACCGTCATGTCGGTGGCAACCTCGTCAATTGGTTCATACTGGGCTTTTTCCTGCACATAAACCATGTGCTTGAAATCAACCATTTCGATACCCATTTCGTCAGCGTGCTGCTTAAACAGGTTTTGCGCGTCATACGGCCCGTAAAAATCGTCACCTGCCGAATTTTTGCCCGGTCCAGCGTGATCGCGGCCAATAATAATGTGGCTGCACCCGTGGTTTTTGCGAATAAGCCCATGCCAGACGGCTTCGCGCGGGCCTGCCATGCGCATTGCCAAATTCAGCAGGCTAAGCGAGGTGGTGGCGCTTGGATATTTGTCCAAGACCGCCTCATAACAGCGAACCCGCGTGAAATGGTCAATATCGCCGGGTTTGGTCAGCCCGACAACCGGGTGGATCAGCAGGTTTGCCTGCGCTTCTTTGGCGGCACGAAAGGTTAATTCCTGATGGGCGCGGTGCAGTGGATTGCGGGTTTGAAACGCCACAACCTTGCGCCAGCCCATCTTGCGAAAATAGGCGCGCAGTTCATTTGGAGTGTTGCGCCGGCCTCGGTAATCATAATGCACAGGCGCCTGAATGCCGGTAATCGGCCCGCCCAAATACACGTTTCCAGCCGTGTTATGCAGGTAATTCACCGCCGGATGGGCGCTGTCATCAGCACCAAACACTTGCGTGGCCTCATGTGGTTTATTGGGTGTCCACATGTCGGTGATCGACAAAATCGCCAGAATAACGCCCTCAGCGTCGCGCAGGGCAATATCTTGCCCTTTTGTGATGCTATCCGCGAATTTTTCGCTGACATCAAGATTGATCGGCATCGGCCAAAGAGCGCCATTCGCAAGGCGCATATCATTGATAACACTGTTATAATCAGATTCCGTCATGAAACCGTTCAGCGGGTTGAAGCCGCCATTCATCAGCAGTTCCAGATCACAGATCTGGCGCGCGGTCAGGTCCCAGCTTGGCAGGGTTGCGGCCTCAAATTTAAGTTTTTCAGCGCTGTCATAGGAAACAAATAATTCTGGAATAGGGGTTTGGTTTTGCGTGATCATCGGGGAGCCGGCCTGTAGATTGCTGAAAATATTTGCTAGTGCTAACGCGGGCCATCGCAAATGCCAAACGGTTTGTCAAATACGATGCGCCTTTGGCCGCACAATTAGCAGCCAAAGGTTAAATTTTTACCAATTATTCATTTTCGGACAGGAATTTTTCCGCCTCAAGCGCTGCCATACAGCCCATTCCGGCTGAGGTTACCGCCTGACGATAGATATAATCGGTCAAATCCCCGGCGGCGAAAACCCCGGGAATGGATGTTGCGGTGCTGTCGGGTTTGGTGACAACATAACCGCCTTTATGGGTTTCCAGACTGTCGATAACCAGTTCACTTGAGGGTTTATGGCCGATGGCGATAAACACGCCTTTGCAGGGAATTTCGGTTATCTCGCCGGTTTTGACATGTTTTACCCGCACGCCCTCAACGCCCAGTGGGTTTTCGGCCCCGAAAACCTCAACCAGTTCATGGAACCACAGCGGTTCAATTTTGTCATTCTTGAACAGGCGATCTTGCAGAATTTTTTCGGACCTCAGTTCATCGCGGCGGTGAATTAACGTGACTTTGCTGGCAAATTTGGTCAGGAACAATGCTTCTTCTACGGCGGTATTGCCGCCGCCGATGACCACGATTTCTTGGCCGCGATAGAAAAAGCCGTCACATGTTGCGCAGGCTGATACGCCAAAACCTTTGAATTTCTCCTCGGATTCCAGCCCCAGCCAGCGGGCCTGCGCGCCGGTGGCAAAGATCACCGCATCAGCGGTATAGGTGGTGCCGCTTTCGCCAATCGCGGTGAATGGCCGCTTGGACAGATCAACGCTGGCGATATGGTCGCCAATAATCTGGGTGCCTGCTGCGCGGGCGTGTTCCTCCATTTCGATCATAAGATCAGGGCCTTGGACTTCGATGCGCGATGGCCAGTTTTCGACTTCGGTGGTGATGGTCAGTTGCCCGCCGGGTTGAATGCCTTGCACAAGAATGGGTTCCAGCATCGCTCTAGAGCCATAAACCCCCGCCGTATACCCCGCCGGACCGGAGCCAATGATAAGCAATTTAGTGTGTTTGGAATCGGACATGATTTTTCCTTAAACTATTTCCCCATATATAGGCGTGTCTCTGCGATGTTTGAAGGCCGTTTTTGTCACAATTGGTCGCAATAGGTGCGAATAGTTTGCGAAACAATATTGCGTATTGAGCGGGGTTTGCCTAATAAGGGGAAAATCACCGGAAGTGGGCCGATTATGCCGAATAGCAAACTTGATCATATTGATCGCAAGATTTTGGCGGAATTGCAGGCCGATGGTCGCATGACCAATGTGGAACTGTCGCAACGGGTTGGTATTTCCGCGCCGCCGTGTTTGCGCCGGGTGCGCGTGCTGGAAGAATCCGGCCTGATCCGTGGCTATCACGCTGATGTTTCGGCCCGTGATCTGGGTTTTGAGGTGCAGGTCTTTGCCATGGTCGGATTGCACAGCCAAGCCGACGTTGACCTGAGTGCCTTTGAAACCAAAGTGCACGATTGGCCTTTGGTGCGCGAATGCCACATGCTGAACGGTGAAATTGATTTTATTTTGAAATGCGTGGCACCTGATCTTTCCACCTTTCAGAATTTTCTGACCGAAAACCTGACCTCCGCGCCTAATGTGGCCAGCGTGAAAACCTCGTTGGTTATTCGTTGCGCCAAAGATGAGCCGGGAGTGCCTTTTTCGGTTATCGAAGAACGTGCGCTACTCAACTGAATTTGTGATCACAGAAAGCTGGCGACCGTAATCTGATTCTTGACGATGGGTTGTGCAGCGATACGAAAAGTATTCTGAATCATTGGTATAGGTGCATTTGTTAACCCAATCTATGGCGCAAATATCCTGTTGGCGCAGTTGTGTGATCACAAAACCTGGCAAATCAAAATGGTATTTTCCAGCGTGGCCATTGATGAAAAACCGAGAATGATCAGAGGTGTCATCCGTAAATTTTTCAAAAAATTCTTGCCCGACCTCATATTTGTTTTGGCTGATACAGGGGCCGACTGCTGCACAAATTGTGTCTCGTGTGGCCCCAAGGGTGACCATTGCTTCAATTGTTGCGCCAACAACACCGGTCAACGCCCCTTTCCAGCCCGCATGGGCCGCGCCGATAATTTTATGGCGCGGGTCGCAAAACAGAATTGGCGCGCAATCAGCCGTAACAATTCCCAGCCCGATATGGGGCAGGTTGGTAACCATTGCGTCAGCCTTTGGTCTTTGATCTGCCCAGACG
>CAZSSS010000211.1:0-4025 GCA_964609255.1 uncultured Rhodobacterales bacterium | reverse complement strand
GTCAGATGATCAAAATTGGCAACGCTGACCATTGCGCGGCCTTTTTTGACCTGCAAAATGACCCGCCCATCAACCAATGATTTTAAGTGATGCACCAGCGTAGACGCCGGAATTCCAGATTTTTGCTGAATCTCGCCAGTTGTCAGACCATTCGGCCCCGCCCTGACCAAAAGTGCAACAACCTGTAAGCGCGGCGCGGAACCAACCGCGGCAAACCCTGTGCTTGCTTCAATAATATTCATGGCGACCTCTATATAACTAGTTTTATAGTTATATCATGAAATCAAACCTGTCAACTCCCTTGAGAGATTGCTCCAATGGCTGGTGAAACTAACAGTTTTGTGGAGTGTCACTCTCAGCCTTGGCCGGTTAGGTTTTTTCCCAAACGTCCGGCCAAATCGGTTACATATTGCCATGCAACCCGCCCCGATCTTGCACCACGGGTTTGTTGCCATTCAATGGCCTCAACCCGTTGTTGATCTTTTGAAATTTTCAACTCGAATTCTTTGCAATAGCCAGAGATCATGGATAAATATTCGTCCTGCGTGCAAGGATGAAACCCCAGCCAAAGCCCGAAACGGTCTGACAATGAAACTTTTTCCTCAACCGCTTCGGATGGGTTAATCCCGCTTTGGCGTTCATTTTCGATCATATCGCGAGGCATTAAATGACGGCGATTAGAGGTGGCATAGAACAAAACATTGTTTGGCCGCCCCTCAATTCCGCCATCAAGAACCGCCTTCAGAGACTTGTAATGGCTGTCATCATGATCAAAGGAAAGATCATCGCAGAACAGCAAAAATCGCTGGTTGACGCCGCGCAGATGGTTCATTAATCGGCCAATACTTGGCAAGTCTTCGCGCTGAATCTCGATCAGCTTTAGGCCGGGAACCTCAGCATGAGCCGCCTTGACAAGCGATGATTTCCCCATGCCCCGCGCGCCCCAGAGCAGAACATTATTGGCAGGCAGACCAGCGGCAAATTGCACCGTATTTGCCAGCAAGATATCGCGATTTCGATCAATCCCGACCAGCAGTCCAATTTTCACATAATTGATATATTCAACAGGCCGCAACGCATCCGGGCCGGTTTCCCAGATGAATGCGTTTGCGGTATTAAAATCAGGTTTTTTTAACGGCGGAGGCCGGAGCCGTTCCAGTGCAGCAGCAATGCGTTTCAGGCTTTTGCCGCTCACTTTTCATCCTCGTCAAAGCTGTCAGCTTCAAAATCCTCATCCTCGTAATCATCCTCAAAAAACGCGCCTTCCGCCCGCAATTCGGCCTCACGTTTTTTCTCTACCATGGCGACCAGAATTATTGAGATTTCATACAGGCTGTAAACCACGGCAAACAAAATAATCTGGGTAATCACGTCAGGTGGAGTGACCACAGCGGCCAGCATCAAAATGCCGACAATTGCGTATTTGCGGGTTGTGCGCAGCGCCAATGCCGAAACCAGCCCGGCTTTTCCCATCAAGGTCAACGCCACAGGCAATTGAAATGTAATACCAAAAGCCAGCACAAATTTCATTGTCAGGCCAAGATATTCATCAATGGTGCCCAGAAATGAAATTGCGGTAACCGCGTTGTCTTTATTGGCAACGGATTCACCCTCGGGGCCAAATTGTTGATAGCCCAGGAAAAAATCAAACGCCAAGGGCAGCACAACATAAAACGCAAATGAGGCGCCAATAGCAAAAAGAATTGGCGACGCCAGCAAAAACGGCAAAAACGCAGATTTTTCCTGTTTATAAAGGCCCGGAGCCACAAATTGCCAAAGCTGATAACCGATCATCGGAAAGGCCAGAATAAACCCGCCGAACATCGAAATGCGGATCGCGGTTGTGAAACCTTTTTGCAAACCGGTAAAAATCAATGAACATTCGCCGCCCTGCTCAATCAATTCTTTGCAAATCGGCCCTGCCAGAAAATTGAAAATATCTTGCGAAAAAGCAAAGCAAAACAGCAAGGCAACAGAAAATGCCATGACCGAGCGGATCAACCTTGTGCGTAATTCTGTCAGATGCTCGATCAGCGGAGCAGTGCTGTTTTCGACGTCGCTTTCGCTCATGGATTATTCTTTCACCTCAGCGGGCTTTTTGGTCGCTGGCTTTTTGATAGGTTTTTTTGCTGCCGGTTTTTTCGTAACGGGTTTCTTTGCCGCCGGTTTTTTGGCCACTGTTTTGGCAGCAGTCTTGGGCGCAGGTTTTTTGGCTGGCTTTTTTGCCGCCGGCTTCTTTGCCGCAGTTTTTGTAGCGGGTTTTTTTGCTGGTTTCTTTGTAGCAGATTTCACCGGGGGAATTGGCCCCTCTAACGGTTCCTCAAGATCAGCATTAAACGCTTTGGGGTCAAATTTTGTGGCTGACTTTACGCTATCGGAAATATTGCTGAAATCTTTTGTTGCCTCTTTCAGGCCGCTTTCGTCCACCGCCGCATCCATAGAGCGTTGGAATTCCCGCGCCATGCCCTTGGCTTTACCCACAAGATTACCGATGGTGCGAAACATGCCGGGCAGGTCTTTTGGCCCGACAACGATCAGCGCCACAATACCAATGACAAGCAGTTCCATCATGCCCAGATCAAACATATCCGCGCAATCCTTTCCTTGACGCGGCCAATTAGGCCTCGTCTTTGTCTTTTGTGGGGGTCACATCAACAGCTTCGTCCGCTGCATTGGCTTCCAACTCGGCTTTGCCCTCAGACACACCTTTTTTGAAACTTGAAATCCCCTTGCCAACCTCGCCCATCAGGCTTGAAACTTTGCCACGGCCAAACAGCACCAGCACAACGACGGCAACCAGAATCAAACCCATTGGGCCGACATTGCCGATAAACATTGCAGTTGAAATCATATTCTTTCTCCCGAATTATAGAATTCATCGCGCTATATGTATGGGTTCTATGCCCAAGGTTCAAACCCAAACCGGCCTAGGCTGGCATTTTTTTATCACTAATTGGATTCTTGACTTTGGTTTGGCGCGAACAGGGGAAAACAAAGCAGCGGTCACGGCGCAAAGACAGCCAAAGCGGCGTTTCCGGTTTTGGCAGAAAAACCCCGGGGATGCTGGCGCTTAGAACCGAATTATCATGTTCCATTTTCACCTCGATCAGGCTTTCGTTACCCATGAACCGCGCCCGTTTCACCAAACCGCGCGCCGGAACGCCTTCTTTTGATGTCGGATTTGGGCCTTTGCCTTTGCGATCAAAGTCAATTCGCAGGTGTTGCGGGCGAATAATAATGTCAACATCTGCCCCGTCAGCAAGACCCGGAGTAAAGAACTGCCCAAAAGGTGTATCGGTTTTCATGTTCTTAACAACACCTTGTATGATGTTAATATCACTGAAGAAACCTGCCGCCTGACAGTCCACTGGCGCGTTATAAATATTGTATGGCGCGCCGATTTGAATGATTTTTCCATCCCGCATCAGGGCAATTTTATCGGCCATCCGCATGGCTTCTTCGGGTTCATGGGTTACCAATAAAACCGACGCGTCCAGCTCTTTTAAAATCGCCAGCGTGTCATCGCGAATGCCATCCCGCAGCCGGTTATCCAGCCCTGAAAACGGTTCATCCATCAACATTACGCGCGGATTGGGTGCCAGCGCCCGCGCCAATGCGACGCGCTGCTGCTCTCCGCCCGACAGCATATGGGGAAATTTATCGGCAAATTTCAACAGCCCGACTTTATCAAGCAACTTGTGCACCACATCCATTTTATCGGCTGACCTAAGGCCAAACGCGACATTATGTTGCACCGATAAATGGGGAAACAGCGCAAAATCCTGAAACATCAGGCCAATTGAGCGTTTCTCGGGCGGTAAGTGGCAAGAAGCATCCGAAATAACCTGCCCGTCAACCAGAACCTCGCCGCTGTTTTGCTGGTCAACCCCCGCCGCGATCCGCAATGTGGTTGATTTCCCGCAGCCCGAAGGCCCCAACAGGCAGGTGACTTCGCCCGCAAATAATTCCAGCGAGACCCCGTCAACAACCGTTTGTCCGTCAAATTGGCGAACAATATTCCTGAA
>CAZSSS010000210.1:0-4039 GCA_964609255.1 uncultured Rhodobacterales bacterium | reverse complement strand
TCTTTTCACCAGCAAATTTCAAGTCTTGCGGCTGCGAACCAACCGAGGCGAATTGCCAGATTTTGGTATTGTCGCCAATTATCGTGTCGCCCTCAACCACCACATGGCTGGTCAGGGTAACATTATCACCCAAGGTGACCTGCGCGCCGACCAGGCAAAACGG
Organism: uncultured Rhodobacterales bacterium; assembly: GCA_964609255.1. Classification (GTDB taxonomy): domain Bacteria; phylum Pseudomonadota; class Alphaproteobacteria; order Rhodobacterales; family Rhodobacteraceae; genus UBA3077. The sequence continues at coordinate 3,876 of CAZSSS010000210.1, read as the reverse complement.
GCCAATATGGCACCCAGCGCCAATTGTGGCGCCTGTTTCAATTATTGCGGTTTTATGCACTGTGGCAGATGGATCGATGCCCATATTTCAGCTGTCTTCTGGAATGATAAGCATCGCCGAAAATTCACTTTCGGCCACCAGATTTCCGTCAACTATGGCCTCGCCCCAGAATTTCCAGACGGTGGCGCGGTGGCGCATAACTGTAACATGCAGTTCAAGAATATCGCCGGGCTCAACAAGTTTGCGAAATTTGGTTTTGTCCATAGACATAAAATAAACCAGCGGTTCGACCTTACCCAAATCAAGGGTTTTAACCACCAGCGCAGAGGCGGTCTGCGCCATTGCTTCAATAATCAGAACCCCGGGGAAAACCGGTTTCGACGGGAAATGCCCCTGAAATAATTGCTCATTGGCGGTGATGTTTTTAATACCAACAGCGCTTTTGCCCAGAATTACATCTCTCATCTTGTCGATAAACAAAAATGGAAAGCGGTGGGGGATCAGGCCTTTAATTTCATGGATATTCAGCGAAAACGGGGTTTCGTCATATTGTTCGTCAGCCATATTTCTTCCTGTTAATTGCCCAGATCAATCATTTCCGGGTTTTCTGCATAAGCGGCGTCCAGCACAGCAATTGTTTCAAGCGTTATATCCAGATTCTTATCAAATAACAGCACCGTTCTTCTATCAATTATTGCTGCGGCGCTATATTTTTGAATTAATTCAGCCAATTGAGGGCCAATAAACTGGAAAAATGCCCGTCGGCGGGCCTCAACCCGGCTTTTTTGCACCTCAACCACCTCGGTTTGCGACGCGCGGGTTGCTTCGACTTTGTCATTAAAAGCATCTGCTAGAACCTGAAAATCCTCAATGGCAAGGGATGCACGAATTTTGGTCAATTCGCGTTCCTCGGCCTCAAGTTCCAGCGTTACCAGATGCCCGTTTTCCAGGATTTCGGCCTGTTCGGACTGTTCCAATGCCAAAATTGCCCGCCCCAGATTTGACTGTGTCAACAGCGAAGCCTGATCAAGCACAAGAATACTGCCGGTTCGCAAGGTTTGGAATTGCGCAAAACTGGCAGTGCTGGCAAGGCTCAGAAAAATAATTAGAAAGGCCTTAATAAACATCCCACCTCCGGTTAGAATCCGGTTTTAACCGTTACGCTAAAGGACTGGGTTTCATCCCCGGCGACTGTTACAAATGGTTTGGACCAATTGAAAACCAGCGGCCCAATCGGGGTGTTCCAATAAAGAGCAACCCCGGCCGTGGCACGTAATTGCGCTGACGTATCAATGGCACCGCTTGCCCCGAACGGCGCGCCATCCATGCCCCAAACCGAACCCGCGTCAATAAACAAGCCGCCCCGGATACCCAGATCATCCGGTAAACCCACCGGGAAACTGGCATCAAGCCGCGCAATCGCATAAAAATTACCACCCAGAGAATCGTTTATCGACCCGCCATCATCATCGCGCGGACCAACCCCGCCACGCGCAAACCCTCGGAAGCTTTGGCCCCCCAAAAAGAACCTGTCAGTAATGCGCGACGCCCCGCCATCAAGCGCAAAAAGCGCCCCGCCTTCCAGATCAGCCGACAAAACCAGCGCTTCGTCAAACAAATTGACATAGCCTTTGGCGCGCAAAGTGGATTTGGAAAATTGAGTGGAGCCGCCAAGCCCTGCATATTCCGTGTTTAGACGTAAAATATAGCCGCTGGTCGGGTCAATGGCAGAATTCCGGCGGTCCAATGACACCCCGAATGTCAGTGACGAGGTCACAACCGTGCCTTCTTCGGCAGTAACGATCGGTGATGTTGTGCCAAATACGGTGTCGCGAATTTCTGTGCTTACCAAGCGATAGCCAATGCTCGCCCTTGCATCCTCAGCCAGCGGAAAGGTTACTTTTGGTTCAAAGCCGTATGCGGTGGTCTGGAACGATGATTCACCCCGGTCAGCCGACCGGTAATAAATATCAAACCCTGCCGCCAAATCGCGATCAAACAACGCCGGTTCGGTAAATCCAAAACTGATGGATTGTGATTTCTCGCCATAATTCACAGAAAAATTAAAACGCTGACCACGGCCAAGAAAATTCCGCTCGGTTATGCTGAAATTCCCGGAAATCCCCGCATCTGAAGAATACCCTGCGCCAAAATTGAACGCGCCGGTGGAGGTGTCTTCCACGTCAACCTCAATAATGGCCTTTTCCGAGGATGACCCTTCGCGCACGCTTACTGATAGATTGGAGAAAAACCGCAGGTTACGCAACGCAGATTCGGCCTCGCGCATTTTACGCGGGTTAAATGCGTCACCCTCCGCCAAGTCAAATTCACGGCGGATCACACGGTCAAGCGTTTGGGAATTACCCCTAATATCAATACGTTCCACATAAAGACGTTGGCCGTTAACCAGAACATAGGTAATGTCGATGGTGCCGTCAGCCTCATTTTTCACAACGCGCGGCACAGCCCGCAGGAAAGGCAGGCCCATTCGGGTTGCCTGTTCCTCAATCGCTTCGATTGTGCTTTCGACCTTGGATGCTTTGTAAATCCGCCCCGACCGAGAATTGATAAGCCGACCAAAAGCCGACGCATCAACACCCTCAATTTCGCTTGCCACCGTTGATGCGCCAAAATGAAATGCCGCGCCCTCGTTTACCGTATAGGTCAGGAAAAATCCGTCACGGTCCAAGGCAAATTCCGACAGACTGGAACGCACATCGACATCGACATAACCGCGTTCGCGATAAAATTCCAGCAATGCCGCGCGGTCACCATTTGCCCGCTCGATGCTGAAATTATCGGAATTATAGAGGAAATTAAGAAAACCAGATTCGCTGGTGGGCACAACGCGCCGCAAACGGCGGTCCGAATATTGGTTATTGCCAACAAAATTAATGCTTTCAACCCGGTTCACGCGGCCCTCAGAGATTTGGAAAACCAAATTGGCGCGCCCGTCGGGCAGATGGATAATTGCCGGGGTCACTTCGGCGGTAAACTGCGCGGATTGTGTGTAAAGCTGGGCAATACGGCGGGCGTCTGCCTCAATTGTGGCGCGGTCCAGCGCGTGGCGCGCCTGTGAGGTTACCAACCCCGATAATTCTGCGTCCGAAAAGCTTTTGTTACCCTCAAAATTGACAATGCCAATGGTCTGGTTTTCGACAACCGTGATAATCAGCCGGCCCGCAGCCGCGCGAATATCAACGTCAGAAAAAAGCCCCGAGGCATATAACCGCCGCAACGCCTCGTTTATGTCAGCGGAACTTTGACTAACCGAAAGATCAATGCCGGAAAACGCAATTACGGTTTCGCTGGGAATGGTTTGGTTGCCAACAATCAGAATCGCCGAGAATCGGCCCGCAGCTTGTGCAACAGCCAAATTTGGAATTGTTGTTAACGCAACAGTAGAAGTCAGCCCTAAAAAAATTGAGGTGACCAAACACTTTAGAGACTTTTCTTTAACTAATCCTATACTCATAATTTTCCGCCTTGTTATTTTTCGCTGGTTTTTACCAGTCGATATGCGGTGAAATTACAGCCGCATGATGTCGTTATACAACGTGAATACCATCAATATCAGCACCATGGCGAGTCCAATTGACATGAATCCGTTCAAAAATCCCCGGCTTGGCGGGCGACCGCGTATTGCCTCGTATAAATAGGTGGTTAAATGGCCGCCATCAAGGATGGGAATCGGGAAAAGATTGAGCATTCCTATGGAGGTAGAGATGATTGCTATTAAACTGATAAAAGAAATAAATCCTTGTTTTGCCACCGCGCCAGATATTTGTGCAATGCCGACAGGGCCTTGCAAAAGCGTTGGGCTGATCTCTCCGATAAAAATAAGTTTTATGACATTCAACGATTGGGCAACCGTGT
>CAZSSS010000209.1:3781-4041 GCA_964609255.1 uncultured Rhodobacterales bacterium | reverse complement strand
GGTTTTGGTTTTGCCTTTGCTGCGGTTTTGGGCGCAGCACGGGTTTTTGCCGGTTTTGGTTTTTCTTTTACCGGGGCCGGTTCGATTTCGGTTTTCTCGCCAACCTTGCGGGTTACCGAATATTCTTTGATCTGCTGGTCATCGCAATTCGCACAAGAATATGTGTCGACAACGTCATAAATTTCTTCAACCCATGTGGTGATTTTGGTTGAGTGATCTTCCTGCGCGTCGCGGGTTTCTTTCTTAGCACTGCTTTTTAA
>CAZSSS010000209.1:0-3771 GCA_964609255.1 uncultured Rhodobacterales bacterium | reverse complement strand
CATGGTCGGTTTTACTGATGCTGAAAGTGGCCGAACATTTGGCGCATTGCGCAGATTTGGAATTTGCGCTGAACCGCCATTTGAAAATGCCGATCAGGACGCCAATTCCGCCAACGGCTGACACGCCAAGACGCACCAGCCCGCTTTGCCCTGCCAAAAGCCAAAAGGCGATTGCGGCAACCAGCACCCCTGTTATGACGCTCCAAATCATGGCGCTTTTTTGAATGGATTGACGCATTTCTTCTTGTTCTTGTGAAAGTTTACCCATTGTTTTTCCCCGATTTATTATTGTTTACCATTTTACGCACCACAGTTGCGCGCAAGTCGTGCATCGCCATTAAAACCGTATCGCTAATTTGATCAATCTGTGCCTCGCTGGCATCATGTTCGATCCAGTTTGCGGCGTGGTTCATAGATTCAATCAGCCGATTAATATCGTTTTGATGGCGCAACTCAAGCTTATCGTGCCGCGCAAGACACCAGTTTTGCATATCGTCACGCTCTTCATTTGACAGCGCCATCCTGTCAACGGGCACAATCGTATCATTTTCAATATCGATTTCAGCAATCTTTTCCAGATCAAGCCGTTTCAGCCGATTTTGCAAATCAATACGGTAAACATCCGCACCGTCCCTGTTGACCCTATAAAAAAGTTTTTGCAATGTTTGCACGATGTCATCCGTCATTGTTGAATTTTGGCAGCATGCCCGATATTACTTTGAAAAAGCAAGAATTTCCGCGCTGATTCCTTACTGTGTCGATATTTTGCCCAGCCGTCGGAATAATTTGGAGATCAAAATGCAGGAAACTCCGGAACATCGCCTGAAAAGGTTGCACATGCGCAGTTGGCGCCGTGGAACCAAGGAAATGGACCTGATTCTCGGCAGTTTTGCTGATGCCGAACTGGAATCGCTTAACCCCGAATATCTGGATATGTATGAGGCGCTTTTGGTCGAAAACGACCAAGACCTTTATCCGTGGTTCAATGGTCAGCTCGAATGCCCGCCAAAACACGCCCTTATTTTAGGGAAAATCCGCGCTGTGGCAAAATTTCGATGAATTTGCAGCGGTTTTAACCTGTTATTTCCTATCTTCTGTTGAAAGTCGTTTCAGGAACGAGTTTTGACAAAGAAAGAGATGGCTATGCAAACAGCGATTCTACAAGAACCCGGTAAAGGCGCTGCCGCCGCTGCCACCAGCGATACGACGATTTTCCTGAATGGCTATCTGGAAAGTCTGGCGATCGTAGAGCGGCTGCACCGATTGCTTCTGGATGTGGTAAAAGACGAATTTGAACGCTTGCGAATTATCGATATTAATTCGGTTCAGGCTTTGTTGCTTTATAACATTGGTGAAAATGTTGTAACCGCAGGAGAGCTGAAATCGCGCGGGTATTATCAAGGCTCAAATGTGTCTTATAACCTTAAGAAGCTGGTCGAAGCCGGCTATATGCACCACCAGAAATGTGAAGTTGACCGTCGCGCGGTGCGGGTGCGTTTGACCGAAAAGGGCCGTGAGGTCCGCCAAACGGTTGCAGATCTTTTTGAACGGCATGCCCAGACATTGCGGGAAAAAGGTATTGTGGATTCGGAGGAAATTGATGAAACAAATGATGTCATGCGCCGGATTGAACGGTTTTGGACCGACCAGATCAGGTTTATTTATTAGCACCTGACAAAAACGTGTTCTTGGGGTTGTGATGCGGCATTTTGTTTGGTGAATATCTTGATATATTGCGTTAATGCTATGTATTCAAACTGCTTGATTCGCCGGAGATGCCGCAGATGGACTATAATTCCCGATTAGATTCGGCCCTTGATGCACTGCATGATGAGGGCCGCTATCGGATATTTTTGGACATTGTGCGCAAACAGGGCAGTTTTCCACGCGCTACTTGGAACCGTCCGGATGGCGGCGTTCAGGAAATTGCCGTTTGGTGTGGGAATGATTATCTGGGCATGGGCCAGAACCCCGATGTTCTGGCTGCCATGCATGATGCACTTGAAATGGCGGGCGCGGGTTCTGGTGGTACGCGCAATATTTCCGGCACAACTGCATATCATAATGCGCTTGAAACCGAAATTGCCGACCTTCATCAAAAAAAGGCCGCGCTGGTTTTCACCTCGGCCTATATCGCCAATGAGGCAACGCTGTCGGTGTTGCCCAAACTTTTCCCCGGCATGATCATTTTTTCGGATGCGCTTAATCATGCGTCGATGATCGAAGGCATCAAAAACGGCCCCTGTGAAAAGAAAATCTGGCGTCATAACGACCTTGGGCATTTGCGTGAGCTGCTAGAATCCGCAGACCCCGCCGCCCCAAAATTGATTGCATTTGAATCAGTTTATTCAATGGATGGTGATTTTGGCCTATTGGCTGAGGTTTGCGACCTTGCGGATGAATTCAACGCACTAACTTATCTGGACGAAGTCCACGCCGTTGGCATGTATGGCCCGCGCGGTGGCGGTGTGTCTGAACAAGATAACCTGACCGACCGTATTGATATTATCAACGGCACATTGGGTAAGGCATATGGCGTGATGGGGGGTTATATTGCTGCGTCGGCAAAAATGGTTGACGCGGTGCGTTCTTATGCGCCGGGGTTCATTTTTACCACCTCTCTGCCACCGGCTGTTTTGGCCGGGGCGACCGCCTCTATCCGGTATTTGAAAGAACATCAGGAATTGCGTGATCAGCAACAAGAAGCAGCCAAGGTGTTGAAATTACGTCTAAAAGCAATGGGTCTGCCGGTGATGGACAGCCCAAGCCATATCGTTCCGGTTTATGTTGGCAATGCAGTAAAGTGCAAAATGTTGTCAGATTCTCTGTTGAATGATTTTGGAATTTATGTGCAACCGATCAACTATCCGACCGTGCCACGCGGCACCGAGCGCCTGCGGTTCACGCCCTCGCCGGTGCATGATTTTGGCATGATCGATGCGCTGGTCAATGCACTGGACGCGTTGTGGCAGCAATGCGAACTGGCACGGCATGCCGTAGCCTCCTGAAAATAGGCATTTTTTTGCCTAAACCTGCTGGACAATATTCGACGGATTTCCTAGGAACACTGAAAGGTGATACACATGTTGTTAACCCGCAACTCCTGTGGGCAATAAATGTGATTTATCACAGGCGGCAGAAAAAAGGTTACCGGCAGAATATGACGCAAGAAACGTCAGTCGAGGAACTTCAAGGCTTTGATTCTTTTGAATTAAAGCTTGGCGATGAGCTGCGCGGAGAGCGTGCCACGCTGGGAAAATCATTGCTTGATATTCAACGCGACTTGCGAATCAAGGCCGCCTATATTGCTGCGATTGAAAACTGTGATCTGTCGGTTTTTGAGAATACCGGGTTTTTGGCGGGCTATGTGCGGTCATATGCGCGCTATCTGGAATTAGACCCCGAAATAACCTATGCGCGCTTTTGTGCTGAGGCAAATTTTCAAGGTGCGCATGCGGATCTTGGTCGCCGCCGGGAGGGCAAAGCGAACGCTCGTGTCGCTGCGATCAGCGCGTCGGAATTGGGGAAAAACCTGTCGCCGGGCTTGACTGGAATTGCGTCACGCAGCCGTGGCTTGGGCGCGGATCTTGCGGGTTTCGGCCCGCTATTGGTAATAGTCACATTGATTGCCGGCATTGGTTATGGCGGCTGGACCCTGCTTAAGGATATTCAGCGCGTTGATATTGCACCGATTGAGCGCTCGCCCGTGGTGTTGGACACCATGGATGGCGGGGCGTTTTCGGTTGGCTTGAATATTGAAAATATGGACAG
>CAZSSS010000208.1:0-4048 GCA_964609255.1 uncultured Rhodobacterales bacterium | reverse complement strand
AAGATGCTGGATATGATCATCGAAGGCATTTCGCTGATTTCGTCCGAGCGCGAAGAAATCCGCGCCCGGTTGGCCCGCAATCGCGGCGATATTGATCGGCTGATTGCCGATTTGCAGGGCTAATCAGCCGCCCAGAATATGTTTGGTAAAATTCGACCCCATATCGCTTAGGTCAATCAGGCCCACGCAAATGTTTGCGGCTTTGCTCCAGGGGGCGTTACCAATGTCACCATTGGCGAAGGCGGTATCAAATTCAGCCCGCAACCGGTGGTCGATGTTAATTTCTTGCGGCGAACCTACTTTGATATATTCGTTATATACCGCCGCATTTTTCTTTTTGGACGCCAAGATGAAATTGATGTTTTCTTGGTTCAGGCGTTTTTTGGCCATCGCCATATATTGCACTAAATAGCTCTTGTCTTTTATAACATCCGTTATTTTCATCTTCGCAATTTTTATGACCAATTCTTTTTGCACGTTTAGCAACCGCTTGCGGTGGTCAGCAACCTCGGATAAAAAGCTGTTTTCCAGCACATGTTTGGTATCGGCATGGATTTTTGAAATACATGCTTTGGCATTTTTACCCGCGGCAACATCCAATGCACCACATAATTTAAGCGCCACCTTAAGCCGCTTGAATTGCTCTGTGCCTTTGGCCGCGAATGCCAGTTTGTAAGCGGATTCAAACGCACCAAGGACCTTGCCCAATCCGCCTTTGTCTTTCAATGTTTTGGCTTTGTTTTCTTTCCACCATTTCTGAGTCAGTAATACTTTTGTGTTCTTTTTCATAATAAAATTTCCTAAAATAGTAAGTTAATGAATGGTAACAATAGTTTAACTAGGTGGTTATGTCACGGCCTTTTTTTGAATCAACCTGAAGGTTAACACCAGCTTTGCCAGAATACCCCGTGACGCATCACCAAAAAAATTGATTAATTTGAACGGCCGTTCAGCAATAAATCCAGAATGCTTTGTGATTTGCGTTCCTGTTCAACCGGGGTGTCGACCTGATCAATAGGGCGGGGTTCTGGCGGGATAATCATTGGCAAAGGGCGGGGCGTGCGGCCTTCATGAATGCGAGTCATGACTTCGCGCCAGATTTCTGTTGGCAGGCCTGATCCGGTCACGCCGGTTAGGGGGGTGTTGTTGTCATACCCCATCCAGACGCCGGTAACATAATCGGCTGTGAACCCGATAAACCACGCATCCTTGGCGCCTTGAGTGGTGCCGGTTTTGCAGCCGATCTGCCAGCCATCCCTGCGGGCGCGCCGGCCTGATCCGGTTTCAACCACTTGATTAAGCATATAAACCAGATATCCGGCAGCGCGCTGGTTCAAAATGGTGCGCCCATTGGTGCGGCTGGCGATGGGCAGCGGATGGGAGCCGTCGATAAGGCGTAAATCCAGCATACCAAAAGGTTTGGTCAATCGCCCGCCATTCAGAAACCCAGCATAAGCGCCAGTCATTTCCAGCAGGTTGGCCTCAGAGACGCCCAGCGCCAGTGACGGGCCGGTGGCGATTTCGGATTCAATGCCAAAATCCATGGCCATGGCGCGCACGCGTTCGCGGCCAACTTCCTCAGACAGGCGCACCGCCACTGTGTTAATGGAGCGCGACATCGCCTGTGACAGGGTCATCAGCCCCATATATTCCTTGTTATAGTTTCTTGGGCACCACTGGCCGGACCCCGGCACATCGATGCAAAGCGGCGCGTCCTCGACAATGTTGTTGGGGCTGAAACCGGCCTCCAGCGCTGCGGCATAAACAAAGGGTTTGAAGGATGAGCCGGTTTGGCGTTGGGCTTGTGTGGCGCGGTTGAAATAATCACCAAAGATATCGCGCCCGCCAACGATGGCCCGCACCGCGCCGTCTGCGGAAAGAACAACAATGGCGGCTTGGGCTTTGGAACCTTCCGAGACGCTGTTTTCAAACACAAACGCCAGCGCTTCTTCGGCTGCGGCCTGAATGGCGGGGTCAAATGTTGTTAATATCTGCACGTCTTCCGCGGTGTCGCGGGTAAAGGCCTGCAACACCGGATCACCGTTCATGGCCATCACCCAATCGGCAAAGTTTTCGCCCGTTAGCACCCGGGCAGAACTGGCAAGCCTGGCGGGGCGGGCGCGCGCGACCTCTACTTCCAGTGTGGTCAGATAGCCCTGATCTTCCATAAGACCCAGCACCACCGAAGCGCGATCTTGTGAGCGTTGCAGGTTATTGGTGGGGGCATAGCGTGTGGGTGCGGTCAGCAAACCGGCCAGCATTGCAGATTCCGCCGGAACCAGATCGGTGGCGGAAATGCCGAAATAACGCTGCGATGCGGCTTCGAACCCGTAAGCCCCCGCACCAAGGAAGGCGCGGTTGAGATATATCGTCAAGATGTCATCTTTGGAATACCGCGCCTCAAGCGCCAGCGCATAGACGGCCTCTTTGATCTTGCGATACAACGACCCACGGCGGCAATCCCGTTCATATTCGGCCAGTGACATGCCCGACGAAATATCATACGGCACGCCGAGGCACAGCAATTTTGCCACCTGTTGGGTGATGGTGGACCCGCCATGGCCCGACAGCGGCCCGCGCCCTTCGCGCAGGTTAATGCGGATCGCGGAGGCCACACCGCGCGGGCTGATGCCAAAATGGCTGAAGAACCGTTTATCCTCGGTGGCGACAACAGCGTTGCGCAAATGCGGCGAAATGGTTTGAGAGCGCAGGGAACCGTCAAACTGCTCACCGCGCCATGCGAATATTTCACCGTAACGGTCCATAAGCTGCACCGAGCCGCGCGCGCGACCATCGAGCTGTTTTTCCATTGGCGGCAATTGCAGATAATAAAACCCAACCCAAGCCCCCAGAACCAGCGTGCCAACAATGGCGCTGCGAATGCCGACCCACCACGCCACGCGAAAAATTTTGCGAAACATCCAGCGGAACAAGCGCGACAGCAGCCCGCGTTTCACGGCGGGTTTTTTGCGTTTGGTGGCTTTACGTTTGGTGGTTTTGTGTTTGGCCACACGCGTTTTGGCCGCTGGCTTTCGCTTTGCGGGTTTTTTCTTGGCCGAAGCTGCGCGTGTGCGCCGCTCTGCGCGCAAGGGGGGTGTTTTTTTGGCCATGGGCCGTGCCTGCTTTGTTGTTTTCCTTATGACTAGCGAATTCTGACAGGATTGTAGAGAGGGAATCGCAAATTGGCATTATTTTGCCTGGGCAGGCATCACGGTGATCTGGGCTTTGTGGTTTTTGTGGGGTTGAGGGGGATTTCATCCCCCCTTGCTTCGCAATTCCCCCCTAGAGTATTTAGGGAAATAGTGAAGATGGAGGGGTTATGGACGGGGCTATTGAGAATATTCGCGCGATTTGTGCGGATGAGGGTGATGTGATTGCCAATATGGCAACCATTGCTTGTGAGCTTTTTCATGGGGACGCGCGTTTTGACTGGGTCGGGTTTTATCGCAATATTGGCGGTGATATATTGAAAGTCGGGCCGTATCAGGGCGGGCACGGGTGTTTGACCATCCCATTCGCGCGCGGTGTGTGCGGCGCAGCGGCGCGAGAGGGGCGCACGCAATTGGTGGCGGATGTTGAGGAATTCGAGGGGCATATTGCCTGCGCTAGCACGACGCGATCAGAAATTGTTTTGCCGGTTTTTGACGGGGGGCGGGCGTTGCTGGGGGTGCTGGATATTGACAGCAATCGGGTGGATGCGTTTACGCTGGCGGATCAGGCTGCGCTGGAATCCATGCTGCATGATGTTTTTGCGAAAGGGTAATAATCTGCTTGAATGAGATCTGGCAGTTATGCCAGATTGTCGCATGACAGATATTACATTAAAAACCTGGGGCGAATGCGCCTCGAATTTAATTGCCGTTGCTGCGGGGCGCGCGCCGGCTGATATGGAGATTACCAATGCAAAAAAGGTGAATGTCCATTCCCAGGAGGTTGGGTTCCCCTTAGATTTACATTCAAATACTACATTATCTCCAACGGAGATTTCAGTGTTATTCGCATTAAAATCAACAACAGGTAGGGAACTACCATCCATTCCACTGATTAT
>CAZSSS010000207.1:867-4050 GCA_964609255.1 uncultured Rhodobacterales bacterium | reverse complement strand
AGCCGTTCAAATAAATGAACGTCTTGTTCGTTTTTCAAAAGCGCGCCATGAAGTTTGGGTAACGCGTCGGTTGCATCGCGCCTTAAATCCGATGGGTCCAGATCTTCGGAAAGCAAAAGTTTCAACCAGTCCAGAACCTCGCTGGTGGATGGTTTTTTCTTAAGGCCGGGGGTGTCACGCAGTTCATAAAACTGGCTCAACGCGGCCTCAACAAGGTTTTTCTTTATGCCCGGGAAATGCACATCAATGATGGCCTGCATCGTTTCAATATCTGGAAACCGGATATAGTGGAAAAAGCAGCGGCGCAAAAACGCATCCGGCAGTTCTTTTTCATTATTAGAGGTAATAATCACAACCGGACGTTGCCGCGCACGAATAGTTTCGCCGGTTTCATAGACATGGAATTCCATTTTATCCAGCTCTTGCAGCAGATCATTGGGAAACTCGATATCGGCTTTGTCGATTTCGTCAATCAGCAGCAACATGCGGTTTTCCGCGTCAAAAGCCTGCCATAATTTGCCCGGCTTGATGTAATTTTTAACGTCATGCACGCGCGCGTCACCCAGTTGGCTGTCGCGCAGGCGGCTAACGGCGTCATATTCATAAAGGCCTTGTTGGGCTTTGGTGGTGGATTTAATGTTCCATTCCAGCATTGGCAGGTTCAGGGCCTCAGCAATTTGGCGTGCCAGTTCGGTTTTGCCGGTGCCGGGTTCACCTTTGACCAAAAGTGGTCGTTCCAGCGTGATTGCGGCATTAACGGCGATGGTTAAATCATCGGTTGCCACATAATTTTCTGTGCCCTCAAAACGCATTGATATTCCTTGCTAAGCATATTTGTTTCTGCGCGCAGACTAACAGCAAGAAAAATTGATGCAAGATTGCAACGACAGCTAGTGACATTCCCCGGAATTACGGTTATCCCACGCTCAATCAGGTCTTAAATGGGGTTAAGGGTATGAAAGCGGAAACAATTTTGAACGCGGATTATAAACCAGCCGAAACCGAAGAGTTTATGAACAACATGCAGTTGGAATATTTCCGCGTAAAACTGCAAGACTGGAAAAACGGTATTCTGCAAGACAGCCGTGACACGATTGAACAAATGCAGGAAGGCACGCGCAATATTCCCGACGTTGCTGACCGCGCCTCAGAGGAAACCGATCGGGCGCTGGAATTGCGCACCCGGGACCGTGAGCGCAAGGTTGTTGCCAAAATTGATCAGGCCTTGCGCCGTATTGAGGATGGCTCCTATGGGTATTGCGAAGACACCGGGGAACCAATTTCCCTGAAACGTCTTGATGCCCGCCCGATTGCCACCCTCAGCCTTGAAGCGCAGGAACGTCATGAACGCAAAGAAAAAGTGCATCGCGATATGTAAATCGCGCCTATGACATGCCCCTTCGGTTTTGGGAACGCGCGTCGTTGAATTTACCGGAATGAATTCCGGCGCATGCTTTTGACCTTGCTGACGGGCTGTCGAATATTATTTAGATGAATTGGGGCAACAATCAATCTAGGGGCTAAAAAATTCACCATCATCGGTGCCGGAATTGGCGGGCTGGCGGCTGCCATTGCGCTGGCGCGCAAAGGCGCATCGGTAACTGTGCTGGAACAGGCAAGCACATTGCAAGAGGTCGGTGCCGGCTTGCAAATAAGCCCCAACGGAGTCGCGGTTCTGGCGGCGCTGGGCCTAAAGGAAAGTGCGGCAAAACTGGCCAGCCTGCCCCAAGCCATAACATTGCGAGATTTCAAGGGCGGGCAGGTTTGCCAACTGGCGCTTGGCAGCAACGCTGATACAAAATACGCCAACCCCTATTGGCAATTCCATCGCGCAGATCTGTTGTCGGTGTTTGAAACTGCGGCAAAAGACGCGGGCATTGAAATCCGTTTTAACAGCAAAATCACACATGTTTTGCAAAACAGCGCGGGTGCGTTGATCGAAATGGAAAACCAGCCCAGCGAGCTTGTTGACTGCCTGATTGCGGCTGACGGGGTGCGCTCCCAAACGCGCGCGTCAGTTTTTAATGGCAAAGCGGCCGAATTTACCGGCCATGTCGCGTGGCGCGGCCTTGTCCCGGCGGATCGTTTGCCACAAGGCTTGTTCCCGGATCAAACGCAGGTATTTATGGGAAAAGGTCGCCATCTGGTTGCTTATCCTTTGCGCGACGGGCAGCTGATCAATTTTGTTGCGGTTGAGGAACGTAAAGAATGGGTTTCTGAGGGGTGGAATATTCCAGACAGCCCCGAAAATCTGAGGGCCGCCTTTCAAGGCTGGTGTGACCCTGTCGAAACGCTGCTGGCAGCGGTGGATAAAACATTTCTCTGGGGGCTTTTTGCGCATCCGGTTTTGCCGCGCTGGTCAACAGGGCAGGTGGCATTGTTGGGTGATGCCTGCCATCCGATGCTGCCCTTTATGGCGCAAGGGGCTGTCATGGGCCTAGAGGACGCTTGGGTAATAGCAGATGCGCTTGAAAAAGCCCCTGATATTCCCGCGGGGCTACGATCATATGAGGATCGGCGGAAAGACCGCGCAACCAAAACCCAGCAATCGGCAAAACGGAACGCTTGGGGGTATCACCTTTCAATGCCGGTATTTCGTGGATTGGCGCATAGTATGTTGCGCGCAACCCCGCCGGATCGGCTATTGGCCAGATATGATTGGCTATTCGGGCATGACGTGACCAAAGTTTAATAACCGCTTTGCATGGCAAAGCTCTGCCCAAAGGGGGTCAATCCCCCTGCGGGGCAGACATTACTTGATGTCCAGCTCAATCCATATCGGCACATGATCGCTGGGGCGTTCGCGGCCACGCATATGCCGGTCAACCTCGCAACTGGTCAGATGGTCCGCGGCTTGGGGCGTTAACAAAAAATGATCAATGCGAATGCCGTTATTGCGGTTCCACGCCCCGGCCTGAAAATCCCAAAACGTATAATTCATCGGTGCTGCGTGCAGCGCGCGAAAGGCTTCGGTAAACCCAAGGTTCAGTATTTTGCGATAGGCCGCCAAGCTCTCAGCTCGATAAAGCGCATCACCCCACCATTCCTCTGGATCGTGGCAATCCTCGGGTTGGGGGATTATGTTGTAATCCCCGGCCATTAGCGCAATTTCTTCAGATTCCATCAACGCAGCGGCGCGGTGCAACATCCGTTCCATCCATGCCAGCTTATAGTCAAACTTAG
>CAZSSS010000207.1:0-857 GCA_964609255.1 uncultured Rhodobacterales bacterium | reverse complement strand
CAGATACAACCCGCAAACCCGCACGTTGTTAACCAGTGCTTCGATCCATCGGGCCTGTTCGTCGGTGTCATCGCCGGGCAATCCGCAGACCAGATCCTCAATCGGGTATTTTGAAAGAATCGCCACACCGTTAAAACTTTTTTGTCCGTGGGTTGCGATGTTATATCCCAAATCCTCGATCTCGTTGCGCGGAAAATTTTCATCCACGGACTTTATTTCTTGCAAAAGCGCGACATCCACGTTGCTTTCTTTCAGCCATTCCAGCAACCGTGGCAGGCGTGCTTTGATCCCGTTAATGTTGAATGTCGCTATTTTCATTACCTGTCCCCGTGGTTGCTGTTACAAAGGTATATGCGCTAGGGTCCGGCGCGCAAGAGGTTGAATCGGAACAGGTGAATTGCAAAAACATCTCATAAAAATTTTCGGCGAAAGAAATACCGGAACGCGGGCTTTGATTCAAATGATACGCGCCTCGCAAAACCTGACAACGGTGCTGCCCGAAGCCATGAATTCTGATGAAATGAAGCGGATGAAAAAGAAAGTAAAGGACCGGTTTAACAAAGAATGGCTGGCCAAATACATGGACGGAGTAACCTTTGATCAACATAACCGCTTTGGGCGGGTTGCTGATTGGAAACACACCAAAATAGAAATGGACGCAAGTTTTACAAAAGCAAATGCACATGTATTATTTAGTGTAAAAAACCCATATAGCTGGTTGATTTCATTAATGAAAAAACCCCATCATTCACAGGGCCGCAACATTGTAGCGCTTGAACAATTCATTGATTTCCCGTGGTTGACCACGCGCAAAGACCGCCTTGAGGCGGTTCTGGATTCTCCGCTTTGCTTGTGGA
>CAZSSS010000206.1:0-4072 GCA_964609255.1 uncultured Rhodobacterales bacterium | reverse complement strand
CCTGCTTTTCGGCCACGGCCAGCATCACATTTTCCCGCACATTCAGGCTTTCATCAAGCTTTGGCTCCTGCGGCAGATAGCCAATTTTGGCCCCCTCAGCGAGCCATGCCTCTCCCTGAAAATCCTTATCCATGCCCGCCATGATCTTCATCAAGGAGGATTTACCGGCCCCGTTAGAGCCAACCACGCCGATTTTCACGCCGGGCAGAAAGGACAGGTGGATGTTTTCAAACAGTTTTTTGCCACCGGGGAAAGCCTTGGACACGCCGTCCATGTGGTAAACGTATTGATATGATGCCATTTTCGATGTGTCCTTGCCGATGTGGAAGTTTTGGAGGGTTTAGCGCATCGGCAGGGGGGCTTCAATGTTTGTTGTGGGCGTTACTCATAGAGTTCGATGTCGTCCAGATATTTTGCAATCAGGAGCGGCACAAAATTTTCACGGATTGGGTTATTATTGTCAACGCGATAAAAATCCTCTAGGTTTCGGGTTGCATCAGAAACCGTAGGAATAAACTCGTCTTCTAGAGCAAGCTTCCAAGCCTCGTATATCTTGCTATCTCGACCTAAGGAGGCCTGTTCTGATTCGATTTCGAATACCGAGTCCACCTCTGCATAGGTTAGCGTTTCTAGGCGTGCTTTTTCTAAAAGATCTGGCCTAATAATTTTGAAAATCATTAAGCCTGAAACAATTAGCATATGGTGTATGGCCACCCACTCGTGAAACCGGAGGTCTTGGTATTTGGGAATCACAGAATTTAAAGTTAAAAGTTGCTGCACATCTCTCAGGCTAAATTGTCGATAAACTGAGGGCCGCTCTAATAGCATTTGCAGATAGGGTATATAGCCTTCCTCGTTCTTGGTCAGGTGATTAAAGTAGTCAACTGAAATATGATGACGACCGCTGATTCCTAGAACTTCATTAAGCCGGAATCGAATATGAACAAATTTTTGTAAGTATTTTCCGGCGTTTGTCGCACCCCCATAGCGCGCCTTAACTGAGTTTTCCAATTCAACCAAATTCACGCCCAACACGAAAATCACGTTTTCAACGGAAAAGAAATGTTTGATGATTTCAAGCATGTCCAGAGCAAAGTCAGGGCGGCAGCGGTCAAGTTCATCAATGATGATGACGATCTTTTGTGGCTCATCTTCAGAACCGTTTCCAATGGTCAATTCCTTTAGCGAGGTTTTGAACCCCTCCATCGCCTCCCGACGATTGGCTTCGTTCTCCCATACAGGGTCCAATGCGTTTTTGGCTTCTTTCCCCAAAGAATTGGTTGTAGCCGCTGCCACTGCACCCATTGCCTCGCTGGCAAGGCCTGTTGCTGCCGCAAGGGCTATTCGGGTTGCGGGTTTCACCAATCGACTGGCCTGTTTTAGAAGGGTTTTCATCTTCCCTTCGGAAAAGTCTTCGAATATCTGGCCAACCAATGCCACAAGAGGGTCGTCAAAATAGTCATGCTTGAAGGCATCAAAATAAATGACTTTAGCTTTGCCGCCATTGTCCTTTTTGTGCGCGCCGGTCCAGAGCTTCAGGAAATGAGATTTTCCACTGCCCCAAGGGCCGTCGACGGCAATAACCACGGGTTCGCTTATCTTCTCGACCAACTCAGAAAGTTTTCTGCCCGAGACGGCGCGACCAAGGGCGCATTTTTCTTCAAACCCGACTTCTCCGGCTTTAATATCTAGCTCTGGAAAAAATATACTCATTCATGGCTCCAATTATTCATGTAATATGTTTACAACTTATAACATGAGCCACAAATTTCCAATTGTTAGCACTTCTCAAACCATCGGCCTGCTTGGCGGGTCATTCGACCCTCCGCATTTGGGCCACGTCCACATCACCAAACGGGCGCTTAAACGGTTCGGGCTGGATCGGGTTTGGTGGCTGGTTAGTCCGGGTAATCCGCTAAAGAAAAACCCTCCGGCGGCGTTGGCACAGCGCATGGCGGCTTGTCGTGAAATTATGCAGCATCCGCGGGTTGATATCTCAGATATTGAGGCGCAGATGGGCACAAAGTATACAGCGGAAACCATCAAAGGTTTGCAGTTGCGCTATCCTCGCGTCAAATTTATTTGGCTAATGGGGGCGGATAATCTGGCGCAATTTCATTTGTGGCAGGATTGGCAGTGGATTGTTGAAAACATCCCCATTGGGGTTCTCGCGCGACCGGGGGAGCAGCTGCAAGCGGGGCTTTCAGTGATGGCGCAGCGCTATGCGCAATATAGGCTGCCCGCCGCGCAGGCGGGGGCGTTGGCACGTAGCGATGCACCCAAATGGGCATTGCTTGGCGGGCCAATGCACGATATCTCTTCTAGTGAAATTCGCGAAAATGGCGAATGGAATTGATTGTGGACAAAGTGATTAAATGAAAAGACGGGATTTTCTGGGAGGCGTCATTGCCGGCCTTCCATTAGCGGCATATGGTGGCGAGCTTCGCCCACCTGCGCGGGCAGGACGGCCGGTTCGGGTGGTCTCGGTCAGCGATATTATTGCCGGTTACGGCATTGCGGATAAAACCGGTTTTGTTGTGGTTGATCTGGCAACGGGGCGTGTGTTGGAACAGCATAACCCAACGCTTGACCGGCCTCCGGCATCGGTGACCAAGGCGATAACCTCGCTTTATGCGGGGGCGCATCTGGGCACGGATTACCGGTTTGAAACCAGAATTCTGGCAACAGGGCCAATCGTTGAGGGCCGCGTGCAGGGGGATTTGTATCTGGTTGGTGGCGGTGATCCGCATCTGGATACCGACAGTCTGGCGGAACTGGCGCAGGCGGTGGCTGCAACCGGAATTCGCAGCATTTCGGGGCGGTTTTATGTGGTGGATACAGCCCTGCCGCAGATCAGCCATATCGACCCCAGCCAGCCGGTGCAGGTGGGGTATAACCCGTCGGTCTCGGGGTTGAATCTGAATTTCAACCGGGTTTATTTTGAATGGAAAAAACAAGGCAGCGATTACAGGATCACGATGGATGCCCGCGCAGAGCGTCACCGCCCGCCGGTGGCAACCTCTGCCATGCGGATCATTAACCGAAATGGGCCGACCTATGCTTTTCAACAAGACGGCGCGGTGGAACGCTGGAGCGTGGCGCGCGCAGCATTGGGAAATGAAGGTGGGCGCTGGCTGCCGGTGCGGGATTCCGGCGCATATACGGCGGCGGTTTTTGCAACTTTGGCGGCGTCTTTCGGGGTGTCACTGCCAGCGCCACAAAGCCGAGGGCGGGTTGGGCGTGGCAGCGTGATTGCGCGGCAATTCAGCCGCCCGTTGCGCGAAATCCAGCGGAGTATGTTATATTTTTCAACCAATATGACCGCCGAAGTTCTGGGCCTTAGCGCGTCGCTTGCTGCGGGGCATTCGGTGTCAAATTTACGCGCGTCCGGTCGGCAAATGTCGCGTTGGGCGTCTGCACAGGCACGCCTTAGCAGCCCGGATTTCTTTAATCACTCCGGCTTGACGGATAAATCAAAAATATCAGCGCGTGAAATGACAGCGTTGCTGGCGCTACGGCAAAGCCGCCAAGGGCTGGCAGGTCTGATGAAACGCGTGCAATTGGTTTCTGAACGGGGTGACGCGGTTTCTATTCCGGGGGTAGAGGTTTTTGCAAAGACCGGAACATTGAATTTCACACGTGGGTTGGCAGGGTATATCGAAGGGCAGGGTCGGCAAAAACTGGCTTTTGCGATATTCTCGGCTGATATGGCCGCGCGGCGTGCCGCACCGATTTCCGAGGAACGCCCACGCGGCGCGCGCAGTTGGTCGCAAAATGCCCGCGCGCAGGAAAAAGCATTGTTATTGCGCTGGGCAAGCCAGTTTATGTAAGTAGGGGCCGCGGCCCCTCTTTGGCTTACAGCCAAATTCACCCCGCGAGTATTTTTGAAACAGAGAAGCTGCTTAAAAAGTGCTGCTTGGTCCGGTGTGCAGTAGCCAAGCCGAGCGAAGCGAGGCCACCGCCAACGGCAGGGGCGGTTATTTTGCGTATGCAAATACACCGCTTTTGGTTAAACGTGCAAAATCCCCGATGAAATTTGTTCGACATGGCGCAGTATTTCCTGACTGCCATA
>CAZSSS010000205.1:1687-4081 GCA_964609255.1 uncultured Rhodobacterales bacterium | reverse complement strand
AATGAACCGCGCACAAAGCCCTGATCATTACGTTTATATTGCTGCGCAATCAGGTCAGCCATCACGCTGCGCTGGTCGTATTGCTTGCCCGGCTCAAGGTCCACGGTCATGGCGCCATAAGTTTCGACGCTGCCGATACCGTAAATGCAAGACACAGAGGCGACGATGATTACGTCGTCACGTTCCAGCAAGGCGCGGGTGGCGGAATGGCGCATCCTGTCGATTTGCTCATTTATCTGGGATTCTTTTTCGATATAGGTGTCGGAGCGCGCAACGTAAGCCTCGGGCTGGTAATAGTCGTAAAAGCTGACAAAATATTCAACCGCGTTATCAGGGAAAAAGCCCTTCATCTCACCATAAAGCTGCGCGGCGAGGGTTTTGTTGGGGGCGAGGATGATGGCGGGGCGCTGGGTGGCCTCAATGATTTTGGCCATGGTGAATGTTTTGCCGGTGCCGGTTGCGCCCAGCAGAACCTGGTTTTGGTCGCCGTCCTTCAGGCCGGCCAACAGGTCGGCAATCGCGGTGGGCTGATCACCGGCGGGTGAAAACGGGGAATGCAGGACGATGGGCTTGCCACCGTCCAGTTTTTCATGTTTTTCCGGCATGTTTTCGAGCATCAAGATTCCCCCAACCCCCAATATGGACCCTTTTTGTTCTCATTTAAAGGGGTTAGATGAGTTTTGCCAAGTTGGCGGAGAAGGCTTGTTTTTCATCAGCATTCAAAGGCGCAAGCAGCCAGTCATTAACCGATTGAATGAGATCAAAAATATCCGGGGTTAATGCGTGGCCTTCGGGGGTTAAGACAATGCGATGGGTGCGGCGCGATTCCGGGTTATTTTCGCGCTTTAGCAGGTTTTTCCCAACCAAGCTGTTAATAATGCGCGAGGTTGCATAAGCCGGTTGCGCGATTTTTTCGCTTAAGACAGCTTGCGACAGCCCCGGAGAATTCAGGGTGATCATGAAAACAAAGAATTCGTTCATTGTCAGGTTCAGCGGTTCCAGCCGGATTTTCATTTCGGATTTCATGCGGTTGGTCAGCACAGTAAGCATACGCCCGATGCTTTGGTCGCGCACGGTTTTCGGGGTTGGGCTGGATTCGGAGTTCATGGGGAACTGATACTCGGTTTTTTTGCCATTGGAAAGATAGCATTTGCAATAGTTGCATTTGCAAGTTATTGAGAGTCAAAACAAACGAGAGGACATAAAATGAAACGGTATCACCCCGCATTGGTTGCTTTGCACTGGATATTATTGCTGATGATTTTTGCCATGATGGTTATTGGCAGCCAAGTTATGGCACCAACCGCCAGCACCGACCCTGATAAAATTGATCTGCTGAAAATGCATATGATTATCGGCAATATTATTTTGGCATTGATGGTTGTCAGGCTGCTGGTCAGGATGAAATCCCAAAAACCGCCAGAGGCTGATATCGGCAATGCATTGCTGAACAAAGCTGGCAGGTTGGCGCATCTTGGGCTTTATGCTTTGGTTTTCGCAATGATCGCCTCGGGCTGGGCAACAGCCATTGCGGCGGGACTGCCGGGGATTGTGTTCTTTGATTCAGGTGCAGAATTGCCTGCGGATATGAAGATTTTTGCGCCGCGAGTGGCGCATGGCGTGATCTCGTATTTGCTTGCGTTTCTTATTGTCGCGCATTTTGCAGCGGCAATGTATCATCAATTTATACGCAAAGACCGGCTGTTATCGCGCATGTGGTTTGGCAAAGGTAAATGAATGATTAACACTTTAGGGCGCTTTTTAACAAACAAATACAACTTTTAGGTTATTTTGTTCTTGTATTGTCCCAAAAAGTTTGGTTAATTGAATGTGCAAGTGGCAAAGGTCATCGGATCGGTTCGAAACGAACCCACCCCACCCTCGCTCCCTCGGGCCGGTTTGATGACTGCCACTGCACCCTCCTCCTTGTTGATTAGCTAATCCCTTGCGTAACCGCGGGGGATTAGCAATAACATAGGTAACAAACACAGGAGTCGCGAAGTGTCTGCACGAATTTACCAACCCGCACGTAACGCCATGCAATCCGGTCAGGGGAAATCCGGCCAATGGGTGTTGGAATTTGAACCGGATGTGGCGCGCGCCATTGATCCGTTGATGGGGTGGACCAGCTCAAACGATATGAATTCACAGGTATGCGTCCGGTTTGACAGCAAAAAAGCCGCTGTTACATTCGCCACGGAAAACGGTTTGGCCTATCAGGTGACAGAACCCAAAACCCGTAAACCCTTGGTGCGCCAAGGCGGCTATGCCGAAAATTTTGCGAGCAATCGCAAAACGGTTTGGACGCACTGACCAAAACCCCAAACACAACACAAAGCCGAGCGAAGCGAGGCCCCCTCCAACGGAAAGCCTTAATCCGGCACGGATTAACCG
>CAZSSS010000205.1:0-1677 GCA_964609255.1 uncultured Rhodobacterales bacterium | reverse complement strand
TAACCGCGCACCGGCGGAAGCCCGAGGCGTGCATTACGTAATATCCCGCCAGCCGCTTTTCAGCCACGCGCCGTGATCAACTGCCGCGCCATGTCCAGCGCGGCTTGCATGCTGCGGACATCTGCGATGCCTTTGCCGGCAATATCAAACGCGGTGCCATGGTCCGGGCTGGTGCGCACAAAGGGCAGGCCAAGGGTGATGTTGACGCCTTTTTCCAGCCCCAGATATTTGACAGGGATCAAGCCTTGATCATGGTATTGCGCGACAACAACATCAAATTGGCCTTCCCGCGCTCTCATAAAAACAGTATCCCCCGGCCATGGGCCGCTGACATCGATGCCTTGGGCCTGACAGCTCGCAATGGCGGGGCTGATAATATCAATTTCCTCGCGGCCAAAGCGACCGTTTTCGCCCGCATGAGGGTTAAGCCCCGCCACCGCCACGCGCGGGTTTTTGATGCCAAGACGTTCAGCGCCGGAATGCGCAAGGTGAATAGCATCGCACTGGGCGTTAAAATCACCCGCCGTTATCGCATCGCTTAGCGACATATGTATGGTCACAAGAACGGTTCTGATGGTATCATTGACCAACATCATCGCCACTTTGCTTTCGGTCATATGTGACAATATCTCGGTATGACCGGGATAGGTATATCCGGCCAAAACCAGCGATTCCTTGTGGATGGGCGCAGTGATTATACCGGAAATATCACCGGATATGGCCATGGTAATAGCTGCCAAAATGGCATCAACAGCCGCCTGTCCTGCGGCGGGCGAAACCTGTCCGGTTGTGAATTCAAGCGGTATACCAGATGTCTGGATCAGGTTTACACGGGCAGGGTCAAACTGTTCAATATTTTCAATCACCGCAATTTTTTGCGGCGCACCGATCAGGTGGAATGCAGCGGCCATGGTTGCCAGATCACCAAGAATCACACAAGACTTGCGCGCATCACCGTTGATCAGTTTTGCGGTTATTTCCGGGCCAATACCCGCCGGATCACCCATGGTTATGGCAAAATATTTATCCATAACATCGGTTAAACCCGATGTAACACAGGCGTCAATGATAATTTTAAAAATTATCACGGCCACTAACCAATCGGTAACAACCTGCGCGCTATGTTGTGCATGGGAATGGGAAATATTGGGGGTTTGTATGTCTGATCAAGACAAGGTTGTTCGACCGATTATCATAAAGAAAAAAATCATCCAGGCCGCCGGGCATCATGGCGGTGCATGGAAGGTTGCCTATGCAGATTTTGTCACCGCGATGATGGCGTTTTTTCTGTTAATGTGGCTGCTAAACGCCACCACAGAGGAACAGCGCCAAGGCATTGCCGCCTATTTCAACCCCGGGATCCCTGTGTTCAGCCAGACCGGCGGCGGGCAGGGTATGTTTGGCGGCGACACAGTTTTTTCCGAAGATACAAAGGTCAACAGTAATGGGGGGGCCGTGGGGGACCGCTCTGAGGATCGTTCGGGTAATGCCGGTTCAACAGGTGTTATGGAGGGCAAAGACGGCGAAGGCGACGCCGGTGCGGGTGATGCTGATGCGGAATTCACCGAGATTGAAAACATGTTCCGTGGCACCAGCGGCGAAAGCTGGGTTGAAGACCCGTTGCTGAGCCACGTCGCCACGCGGATCACCGATGAAGGGTTGATCATCGATATTTTT
>CAZSSS010000204.1:0-4088 GCA_964609255.1 uncultured Rhodobacterales bacterium | reverse complement strand
AAGCCCCTGCAAGTTGTCAGAATTGGATACGCGATGGTGGATATCCTGTCCCATGTGGAGGATGGATTTTTAACAGAACACGGCATTGAAAAGGGCATCATGACCCTGATCGACCGTGATCGTGCGGCGGTTTTGTATAAGCATATCGGGCCAAGTCTGGAAATTTCCGGCGGGTCCGCTGCCAACACAATTGCCGGGCTGGCCGCGCTTGGCGTGGCAACGGCCTATGTCGGCAAGGTCAAGGATGATCAACTGGGCGAGATTTTTGCCCATGATCTGCGCGCCCAAGGTGCGGTTTATGAAACGCCGCTGGCCCCAAAAGATCACGCCGCACAAACAGGCCGCTGCACGGTGATGGTCAGCCCTGATCATGAACGCTCAATGAATACCTATCTTGGGGTGTCCGAATTTCTGACAGCCGATGACGTTGACCTTGCGCAAATGGCTAATACCGACTGGATTTACCTTGAGGGCTATCGGTTTGATGGCCCCGACAGTGTTGCGGCCTTTGCCAAGGCGATCACGGCGTGCAAGGCGGCGGGCGGCAAGGTTTCGGTTACTCTGTCAGACCCGTTTTGCGTGGAGCGTCACCGCGATGCTTTTCGTGAATTGATCCATGACCATGTTGACCTGCTGTTTTGTAACGAACACGAAATGCGCGCCATGTATGAAACCGATGACCTGAGCATCGCGTTACGGCTGGCCGCCGCTGAGGTTGAAACCGTGGCCTGCACAGTGGGCGCGGACGGGGCCTATATCTGGCAGGATGGCGAAGAATACCACGCCCATGCCACCAAAGTTGACATCGTTGATGTCACCGGCGCGGGTGATCTTTTTGCCTCGGGATACCTATTTGGCGTGGTCACCGGACGTGACCCGTTGACTTGCGGCAAAATGGGCTGTGTTGCGGCGGGCGAAATCATTTCCCATATCGGCGCGCGACCAGAGGCAGATCTGGCCGCATTATTCAAAAAATACGATCTTCTTTAGGGGGGCATAATGGCCTACGCATACGATAATGAGAACATTTTTGCCAAGATTTTGCGCGGTGACATTCCCAATGACACGGTGCTGGAAACCGAATATTGCTTGGCGTTTCGTGATCTGTATCCGCAAGCGCCAGAGCATATTCTGGTAATCCCCAAGGGCGCATATGTGAATTTTGACCATTTCGGCACCGAGGGTTCGGACGCGGAACTGGCCGATTTCAGCCGCACAGTTGCCAAGATCGCACGCCAAATCGGGGTTGATCCGGCCTCGGGCGGGGATGGGTATCGGTTGATCAGCAACACCGGTGCGCACGGCGTGCAAGACGTGCCGCATGTGCATATACATTTGCTTGCCGGCCGCCCGCTGGGGCGGATGCTGCAACAGGGTTGAAAACCGCTGCGCAATATTGCCAAATAGGCCAACAGAATCTGAGGAAAAAACCATGACCATCGATGCCCCCGAAGTTGAAGAAGTCACCGTTACAAAGGTAAAATGTGACGGCAATGGCGACCACCCGCGCGTTTGGCTGGTTATTCCGGCGGATACCGGATTCGTTGAATGCGGTTATTGCGACAAAAAATTTGTTTTGAAAAAATAGCATGGCATTTGGCAAAGGGCATCACCTGCATCTGATCGATGGATCAGGCTTTATTTTTCGCGCCTATCACGCATTACCGCCGCTAACGCGCAAATCTGACGGGTTTCCGGTGGGTGCAATCTCAGGTTTTTGCAATATGCTGTTCAAGTTTGTTGAAGACAGCAAAGGCCATGACGCGCCAACCCATGTAGCGGTGATTTTTGACCATAAAGGCAAGACTTTTCGCTCAGACATTTACCCGCAATACAAAGCCAACCGCCCCCCTGCGCCCGAGGATCTGGTGCCGCAATTTCCGGTCATTCGTGATGCAACCCGCGCATTTAACCTGCCTTGCGTGGAAATGCAGGGGTTTGAGGCCGATGATATTATTGCAACTTATGCCATTCAGGCCCGCGATTTGGGCGCGCGCGTTACGGTGATTTCATCAGACAAAGACCTGATGCAATTGGTGGGCGGCGGGGTAGAAATGCTCGACCCGATGAAAAACCGCCATATCGGGATTGAGCAGGTTGAGGAAAAATTCGGGGTTGGACCGAACCGGGTGATTGATGTGCAATCGCTGGCAGGCGACAGTGTTGATAACGTACCGGGCGCGCCGGGGATTGGTGTCAAAACCGCAGCGCTTTTGATTAATGAATACGGTGATCTGGACAGCCTTTTGGAACGGGCCGGGGAAATAAAACAGCCCAAACGGCGGCAGACATTAATTGATAATGCTGACCAAATCCGCACCTCTCGCGAGTTGGTAACCTTGCGGCTGGACGTGCCGGTTGTTGAAGCGTTTGACGAATTTGAGCTGCGCGACCCGGTGGCGGATGACGTGTTGGCATTTATGACCAAAATGGAATTTCGCAGCCTGTCGCAACGCATGGCGGCCAAGCTGGGCGCGCCGGTGCCAAAGTTTGAGGAAATCGCCACCAGCGGGGGATCGACCCCCACTGATGGCGGCGCGGAAATTGCCGCGCTGACCGCGCCGATTGATGCAAGCAAATATGAAATGGTCTCGGATGTTGAGGCCTTGCAGGTTTGGATCGACAAGATTTACGCGCGGGGTTATGTGGCATTTGACACCGAAACCACTGGCCTGAACGAAATGCTGGTTGATCTGGTTGGCATTTCGTTGAGCGTGGAACCCGGCGAAGCCTGTTATGTGCCCCTTGCGCATGTGGCTGGTTCCGGTGATTTGCTGGGCGCTGCAACCCGCGTTGACGGGCAACTTAGCGTGGAGGCTGCGCTGGAGGTTTTACGGCCGATGCTTGAGGATGCCTCAATCATCAAAATCGGCCAAAACATGAAATATGACATGAAAATCATGCGCAGATACGATGTGGATATCGGGCCGATTGATGACACCATGCTGATGTCCTATGCGCTGAATGGCGGGGTGCATCGCCACGGCATGGATGCGCTTTCCGACCGATATCTGGACCATAAACCCATTCCGATCAAATCCCTGATCGGCACCGGAAAATCACAAATTACCTTTGACCAAGTGCCCCTGAAAGACGCCGCGCCTTATGCCGCTGAGGACGCGGACATCACCCTGCGCCTGTGGAAACTGTTCAAACCGCGATTATCAGCCGAAAAACTGACCACTGTTTACGAAACGCTGGAACGCCCTCTGGTGCCGGTTTTGGCCGAAATGGAGATGTTTGGCATCAAGGTTGATCGCCAGCATTTATCCGCAATGTCCAATAACTTTGCCCAGAAAATGGCAGGCCTGGAGGCCGAGATCCATGAGCTTGCGGGGCGCAGATTCAACGTGGCCTCACCCAAGCAACTGGGTGAAATTCTGTTTGATGAAATGTCGCTTCAGGGGGGCAAAAAGGGCAAAACAGGGGCCTATGCCACGGGGGCCGATATTTTGGAGGATCTGGCCGCTGAGGGCCATGACCTGCCTGCCCGTGTGCTGGATTGGCGCGGCATGGCCAAGCTGAAAAGCACCTATACCGACGCGCTGCAAGACCATATTAACCCAGATACTGGCCGTGTTCATACCAGCTATGTTATTTCGGGGGCCACGACCGGACGGCTGGCCTCAACCGATCCGAACCTGCAAAATATCCCGGTGCGCACCAATGAGGGCCGCCGCATCCGCGAGGCGTTTGTCGCGGCGGAAGGTCATGTTTTGGTCAGCCTGGATTATAGCCAAATCGAGCTGCGGATTTTGGCGCATATCGCTGAAATCGACAGCCTGAAACAGGCGTTTCTGGATGGGCATGATATTCATGCAATGACAGCATCCGAGATGTTCGGCGTGCCGATTGAGGGCATGGACCCCTCCATTCGTCGCCAAGCCAAGGCGATTAATTTCGGGGTGATCTATGGCATATCCGGTTTTGGTCTGGCGCGAAATTTGCGTATTCCTCGGGCCGAGGCGCAGGGATTTATTGACCGGTATTTTGAACGCTTTCCCGGCATTCGCGAATTCATGGACAAAACCGTTGAGGGCGCAAAAGCCAAAGGTTACGTCGAAACCCTGTTTGGACGGCGCATTCAT
>CAZSSS010000203.1:0-4089 GCA_964609255.1 uncultured Rhodobacterales bacterium | reverse complement strand
CCAATTGGCAGCGCCCCCCGATCAGGTCATTCAGGGCCTTCCAACCCTCCCAGTCGTCTTCGTCCATGCCGTCTTCGATGGAAATAATCGGATAGGCATCAACCAGCGCCGCCAGATAGGCCGCGTTTTCAGCCGAGGACAGTTTTTTGCCTTCGCCTTTCATATCATAGACGCCATCTTTGAAATATTCAGAGGCCGCGCAATCGAGCGCCAGATACACATCTTTACCGGGGGTATAGCCTGCCTTTTCAATGGATTTCATAATGAAATCAAGCGCGTCGGTGGTGGAGTTCAGGTTGGGTGCAAAGCCACCCTCATCACCGATGCCTGTATTATGGCCCGCCGCTGACAGTTCTGCCTTGAGGGTGTGGAAAATTTCCGCGCCGATGCGCACCGCATCTGACAGACTGTCAGCGCCCACTGGCATGATCATGAATTCCTGGATATCAATGGGGTTATCGGCGTGTTCGCCGCCATTAATAATGTTCATCATCGGCACCGGCAAAGTGCGGGCCGATGTGCCGCCGATATAACGATATAACGGCATGCCCAGATAATCAGCGGCGGCCTTTGCCACGGCCAATGATACGCCCAGAATGGCGTTCGCGCCAAGGCGGGATTTATTGGGGGTGCCGTCAAGATCGATCAAAACTTGGTCAATGCCAACCTGATCAATCGCCTCAACCCCCAGCAATTCCTCAGCTATTTCGCCGTTTACGGCATCAACCGCCTTAAGCACACCCTTGCCGCCGTAACGGGCCGGGTCGCCGTCGCGCAGCTCAACGGCTTCGTGCGCGCCGGTGGATGCGCCCGATGGCACCGCCGCGCGGCCCATGGAGCCGTCTTCCAAAAATACATCAACCTCAATGGTGGGATTGCCCCGGCTATCAAGAATTTCGCGGGCGATTATGTCTACTATGGCGCTCATGGATTGTTCCTGTGATCAAAATGGCTGGGCTGCGCACGGTGTAACGCGACGCCTGCCGTTAGGAAAGGCCTTATTGCGCTGCAACACGACGTTCGCGGTAAATTGTAAACAGGCCCGAGACCAGAATAATCGCAGAGCCGCTGAGCATCCAAACATCGATCACCTCATGAAACACCAAAACCCCGATGATCATGGCAAATATCAGCCGCGAATAGCGAAACGGTGTGATCACCGAAACATCACCCATGCGCATCGCCAGCGTGATGGCAAAATAACCCATGGCGTCAAAGCTCAAGATGCCAAGCAGGAAGATATATTCTGTTAGGCTGGGCCAAACGGCTTGTCCGGTAACAACCATCATGATCGCGCCGGTTGGCACCAGAATGGCAAAGCCATAACAGGCCAGCACCAGCGAGGGAATGCCCTTTGGCGCGGTGCGGGTGGCAAGGTCTCGCACCGCAAGACCGATCACGCCAACCACGGCAAAAATCATGTTCGGGTCAAATGCGTCACTGCCGGGGCGCAAAATAAGCAGCATACCAACAAAACCGGCGATAATCGCCGACCAGCGATAGATGCCAACCTTTTCATTCAGGAAAAATATCGCGCCCAGCGTGATGATCAGCGGTGTGACTTGCAAAATGGCGGACACACCGGAAATGGTGGTGAGGGTCAGGGCGGTAACAAACCCGATGGTGCCAATAATCTCACCCACAGCCCGCATCTGGATGGAGCGGTTTTTCAGCGCTGATGTGAAAAGCGGTTGCTTGTTGCGCTTTGCCAGAATGGCAAACACAATCGCCCCTCCAATCCCCAGCAGCATCAATAATTCGCCCACAGGCACCGCGCCGTCCAGCAATTTAATGCCGGTATCCGCGATGGCAAAGCCAAGCATAGACAGGATCATCAAAATGATCCCCGTCAGGTTTTCAGAACGCATAAATGTCATAGGGGCCAACCAAAAATAAAGGTGTCAGCTTTTACCTTTATCAGAGATTGGGACGCCGTAAAGCTCCATTTTGTGGCCCAGCAATTTATACCCGAGTTTGGCGGCAATCTTTTCTTGTAAGACTTCAATCTCGGGGTCACAAAACTCAATCACTTCGCCGGTTTGCACGTTAAACAGATGGTCGTGATGATCACGCTCAGCGTCCTCATAACGCGCGCGGCCGTCACCAAATTCGTGGCGTTCCAGAATGCTGGTTTCCTCAAACAGTTTCACGGTGCGATACACAGTGGCGAGACTGATTTTCGGGTCAACCTTGGAGGCGCGTTTATAAATTTCCTCAACATCGGGATGGTCAAACCAGCCCTCCAATACGTCGGCAATAACACGGCGCTGCCCTGTCATACGAAGGCCGGCTTTTTCACAGCGTTGAAGAATGGTTTCGGTTGTCATTAATTACTGGCTCACGTTGTTCGGGATATTATACCGCGCAATTTCAGACGTGGGAACAGTAAATTTTGCGCTGCTTTAACCGCACCCAGCCATTTGGCTGATGCAGGGGCGATAATCCTCCCCCAAATGCAACACAAAAGCCGAGCAAAGCGAGGCCCCCTCCAAAGGAAAGGGTCGAATTGCGCAAGCAATTCCGGCGCTAAACTGCGCAATGACATGCCTTGGGGCCAATTAGTTTGTGACAATTGACTGGAACTTTTCCAGACTGATATTGGAGCCACAGGCCAGCAAACCAACCCGTTTGCCCGCACATTTTTGGCGCAGCGGTCCCAACATAGCCGCCATAGAGGCCGCGCAGGCAGGCTCTGGCATCAGTTTCAGCATTGTGTTCATCAGCCGCATTGAGGCGCGCAATTCATCATCGCTGACTTTCACAATGCCATCGGCATATTTTTGCGCCAATGCAAAGGAATACGGCAAAGCAGTAGGGGAGCAAAGCGAATCCGCGATGCTCTCGACCTTTTCCAGCGCCTCGGGTTTGCCCGATTGAAAGCTGCGATACATCGTGTCAGCGCCAAACGGTTCCACGCCATAAATTTCAATTTTCGGGTTCAGCAATTTAAACGCCGCCGCCATGCCGCTGATCAACCCACCGCCGCCAACCGGCAGGATGGCAAGATCAAGATCAGGCACTGCTTCATGGTATTCCAGCCCGCAAGTCGCTGAACCCAGCGACATGGAAATCCCCTCAAACGGGTGTATTACTGCGCGGTTTTCCGAGTGCTGCACCATGTGCATTACCTCAAACGCGTGATGAATATCGTCACATAAAATGATCTCAGCGCCCAGATCCCGGCACCCGTTCAGGCGAACAGGGTCTGCCTTGCGCGGCACCGCGATTTTGGCATGGATCCCGGCGTTTTTGGCAGCCCAAGCCACCGAAAGCGCGTGGTTGCCGCCACTTGCCGCGACAACACCGGCCTTGCGTTGATCATCATCAAGGGCTGCAATTGACAAAAAACACCCCCGCGCCTTGAAGGACCCGGCCTTTTGCAGCAACTCCAGTTTCATTGACACAACGCTGCCTTTGGGCAGCAGGTCATCCAACCCGGTTTGGCGAATATCAACAACCGGTGTTTGGATGATATGGCCTGATAACTGCGCGGCGGCGGTTTTGATGTCTGAAATATTCATAGCAATTCTTGTTCACGGTCCAGTTTTTTGGCCAGGGGTGCAATGGTCAGCCCTTGCACAATGATGCTAAACAGCACCACAATATAGGTGATGGTCAGAATAAGCGGTTTCCATTCATTTTCGGGGATAGACAGCGCCAGCGCCACCGAAATGCCGCCCTTTAGCCCGCCCCATGTCATGATCGGAATAACATCGCGCCCGTATTTTTTCCATCGAGACAAGAACATCACCGGCACCGCAACCGCCGCCAGCCGTGCGACCAGCGACAGGACGATGCCCAGTAAACCAGCCAGTATTGTGTCTATGTTGAAAGCAATCGCAAAGACCTCAACGCCGATTAACAGGAACAGTAATGCATTCAGAATTTCGTCAATCAACGTCCAGAATGCTGTTAAATATTCGCGGGTCAGGGCGCTCATACCGTGTTTCATGCCAACATCGCCGATGAACAGGCCCGCAACGACGGCCATGATTGGGCCGGATACATGCAGATAAACCGCCAACTGATACCCGCCCAATGCAAGGCCAAGCGAAAGCAACACCTCCAACGGGTAATCATCAATGCGTT
>CAZSSS010000202.1:0-4134 GCA_964609255.1 uncultured Rhodobacterales bacterium | reverse complement strand
CAGCCGCCGTAATAACGCCGTCCGGGGTATCCTTCGGCGTATTTATTGGTCAGCACTGAGCCTTGGGCCTCCATCACCGCTGCTGACACGATGTTTTCCGAGGCGATCAATTCGATTTCATCGCGCTGGCGGCCAAGTTCACCGGTTATTGCGGCTTTTAAGTCCGGGTCGCGGGTGGATAATGTTTCTGTAAAGAAACCGGAATCAGTGATGTTTGGCATTGGTTTTCTCCTGCGGATTTTCGTCTTTTTAGGTGGAAACTCGGCATGAAGGCAATGCAAAACCGAACACAGTGACGTTTGGTCCGACATTTGATGGGCTTGAGTTTGCCGGTAAAGATTGTCAAACAGATACGGAGGATTAGGAAAGGCGCGATGACATTTAAAAAAATTCATTTTGCGGCCAGTCGGGCGGATAATGCACAGGCGGCCATGATGCGCTTGATTGAACGATATGGTCAGTCAAGCCGTGATGACGCGGATGCCATTGTGCCTTTGGGCGGCGATGGTTTTATGCTGTCAACGCTGCATAAAACCCAAAAACTGGCAGCACCGGTTTACGGTATGCATCAGGGCACCGTTGGGTTTTTGATGAATGATTATGCTGAGGATAATTTGCTGGAGCGCATAAGCGCGGCCGAAATCGCGGCGATCCATCCTTTGCGCATGTCAACAACCTGTGTTGACGGCAGCAAAACCACGGCGCTGGCAATTAACGAGGTTTCGTTGCTGCGCGCCGGACCCCAAGCCGCAAAATTGCAAATCACAATTAACGGTCAGGTCCGCATGCAGGAACTGGTTTGTGACGGCGCGTTGGTTGCCACTCCGGCGGGGTCTACGGCCTATAATTATTCTGCGCATGGTCCGATTTTGCCCATTGATGCAAATATTCTGGCGCTAACCGCGGTGGCCGCGTTTCGGCCGCGTCGCTGGCGCGGGGCATTGTTACCGATGGATGCGACCATCAGGATCGATGTGCTTGAGCCGCAAAAACGACCGGTTTCAGCGGTGGCGGATTCCACCGAAGTTCGCGATGCGCTGATGGTTGAGATATGCTCTGAGCCAAGCGTAACACATGATTTAATGTTTGATCCGGGCCATGGTCTGGAAGAACGATTGCTGCGTGAGCAGTTTGTTTAGGGGAATATGATGGGGCTTAGTATTGGAAATCAGCTAAAATGGTGGGGCCTTGTTGCTGTATTGGTTATTGCGATGCTTTGGCAATTCAGCAACATTATGCTGCCGTTTATTGCTGGTGCGGCGATTGCCTATTTCCTTGATCCGGTTGCTGACCGGTTGCAACGCATGGGCATGCCGCGTGCCATGGCAACGACGATTATTTCGCTTATTTCGTTGCTGATTTTCATTTTTGTGCTGCTGCTTTTGGTGCCGTTGTTGATCGAACAACTGGTGGGGTTGTTCCAGTCGGCGCCCGAATACGTGGCGCAATTACAAACCTATCTAAGCGATAAATTCCCGGAACTGTTTATCGAGGATTCGCGGGTTCGTCGATCACTCGCCAGTTTTGAGGGGCTTTTGAAGGACAAAGGTGTTGCTTTTATCAACGGGGTTTTATCCAGCTCTCTGGCGGTTTTTGATTTTGTTCTGATACTGGTAATCACGCCGGTTGTTGCTTTTTACCTGCTGCTGGACTGGGATCGAATGGTGGCAACCATCGATAATTGGTTGCCGCGCCAGCATCTTGAGGAAATCCGGCATGTCGCGCGTGATATTGACAAGGTTCTGGCCGGATTTGTGCGCGGCCAATTGACTGTCAGCTTTATCCTTGGCAGTTTTTATGCGATTTCGTTGATGCTTATTGGTTTGCAATACGGGCTGATTGTCGGGCTGGTGGCAGGGTTGCTGACCTTTATTCCTTATGTTGGATCACTTGTTGGTGGCAGTCTTTCAATCGGCTTGGCGATATTCCAGTTTTGGGAAAATCCGGTCTGGATCGTGGCTGTTGCGGCAGTTTTTTTGGTGGGACAAGCGGTTGAGGGAAATGTCCTGACACCCAAACTTGTTGGCGGGTCTGTGGGCCTGCATCCGGTTTGGCTGATGTTTTCGCTGTCGGCATTTGCGGCGATGATGGGGTTCACTGGTATGCTTATCGCCGTTCCCGTTGCTGCCAGCATTGGGGTTCTGGGCCGTTTCTTTATGGCAAAATACATAGAAGGGCCCTTGTATCGTGGCCCGCAAACGCCCCAAAAATGAGCACCACATCCGAACAATTTGTCCTGCCATTGCCGGTGCACACCGCGCGTGGTCGTGATGACTTTTTTGTTGCGCCTTGCAACGCATTTGCGCTGCAAACCCTTGAAAACTGGCATGAATGGCCTGATCTGAAATTGGCATTGACCGGGCCAGAAGGCTCAGGAAAAACCCATCTCGCCCATGTCTGGGCAGAGCAAACCGGAGCGGTGGTGGTTGATGCAACAACTTTGGATGTCACGTTGCTGCAAGACGCCCCAGCAATTGTTGTTGAGGGCGGCGACCGGATTTTGGCTAATCCTGCCGCGCAGGAAAATCTGTTTCATTTGCACAATGCAATGAATGCCAGCAAACGGCCTTTGTTGATAACGGGCCGCGCGGCCCCGGCGCGTTGGGGGTTGGAATTGCCTGATCTTGTCTCAAGGTTGTCAGCAATTCAGGTCGCCAGACTGGACCCGCCCGATGATGCATTGCTGGGCATGATTTTGGTTAAACTATTCGCGGATCGTCAGGTCGCTGTTGGGCCGGATTTAATCGCGTATTTGGTTAAACGCGTTGGGCGGTCTTATCAGGCGGTGATCAATACGGTCTCACAATTGGATAATGCGGCGTTTTCGCGTAAAAAACCCCTGACGGTGCGATTGGCCGCGCAGATATTGGCAGGTAGGTGATGGAAGCTGATTTTTTAAACAACGAGGTGATGCCCGTCACCGATTGCCCTAGCATTGGATTTGACGACCCAAAACGGTTTTTCAACCGTGAAATGTCTTGGCTGTCGTTTAATTGGCGGGTGCTGGAGGAATCGGAAAACCCCAATGTGCCGCTGCTGGAACGGGTGCGGTTTTTGGCGATTTCGGCCACCAATCTGGATGAATTTTATACGGTGCGCGTTGCGGGGTTGCGCCAATTGCTGCGTGAAGGCGTGGCCAAGCTTAGCAATGATGGCCAAACCGCCGCAGAGCAAGTCGAGGCCATTAACATTGACGCCCACGCGCTGATGCTGCGCCAGCAAATCAGTTGGCAAAAATTGCGCACTGAACTGGCGGTTGAAAAAATTCAAATACTGTCAGTCGAAGATATTGCGCAAGCTGACCGCAGCATTCTTGAAAAAGTGTTTGTTGAACAGGTTTTCCCGATTCTGACCCCCATCGCAATTGACCCCGCACATCCGTTTCCCTTTATCCCTACGGGTGGTTTTGCGCTGGCGTTGCACCTGAAACGCAAAGGTGACAAACCAAAACTGGAAGCCTTGTTGCCGGTGCCGGCACAAATTCCGAGGTTTCACCGCCTTGATGATTTGCCCGATGGCACCATCCGGTTTTTACCGCTTGAATCCCTGCTGGAAATGTTTTTCACCCAGCTTTTTCCGGGTTATAAATTGCAGGGAAATTGCGCATTCCGGATTCTGCGAGACAGCGATCTGGAGGTCGAAGACGAGGCCGAAGACCTTGTGCGGGAATTCGAAACAGCGCTAAAACGTCGTAAACGCGGGCAGGTGATCCGCATGAAAATGTCGGCAAATGCGCCCGAAGGTCTGCGCCGCACGATCATACGTGAAACGGGCGTAACCTTGGACGAGGTTATTGAAGTTGACGGCTTAATCGGCATGACAGCCCTGGAGGAACTGGTGGTCGATGACCGCCCGGACCTGCTGTGGAAACCCTTTACGCCGCGCGTGCCCGAACGTGTGTTGGATTTTCAGGGCGATTTTTTTGCGGCGATCCAGCAAAAAGATATGTTGCTGCATCACCCCTATGAAACCTTTGATACTGTTGTGCAATTTCTGAAACAGGCCGCCGCAGACCCGAATGTTTTGGCGATCAAACAAACGCTTTATCGCACCAGCCGCGACAGCCCGATTGTGGCGGCGCTGTGTGAGGCGGCAGAAGCGGGAAAATCTGTCACCGCAATTGTGGAACTGAAA
>CAZSSS010000201.1:0-4147 GCA_964609255.1 uncultured Rhodobacterales bacterium | reverse complement strand
TGATTTTTGGGAAATGTTGATTATTTGACATTTTAATGGCCTAGAGTATTAGTATTGTGGAATAAGCATAATTTAAAATAGTAGAATATTGAAAAAATTAACGGCTGGGCATCCATTTATTGCAGGTTTTCCGTGAATAATTCCACCACTTGAGTTGTTGAACCTGCGGCACTAGATTTAGTGTAACACGATAAATTTTGCTTACAAGAAAGAACCCAAATGCTGAGCGGTCAAAAAGTCCTTTTGATAATTGGTGGCGGCATTGCTGCATATAAATGTCTGGACCTGATCCGCAGATTGTCCGAGCATGGTGCAACAGTCACGCCTGTTTTAACTAAGGCGGGGGCTGAGTTTGTGACGCCGCTTTCGGTCTCGGCATTGGCGGGTGAAAAAGCCTTGCAAGATTTGTTTGATCTTGATGCGGAATCAGAGATTGGCCATATCCAGCTTTCCCGCTCGGCTGACATAATCGTGGTCGCCCCGGCAACGGCGGATCTAATGGCAAAAATGGCAAACGGCTTGGCAAATGACCTTGCGTCCACAGTATTGCTGGCAACGGATAAACCGGTTTTAATCGCGCCAAGCATGAATGTAAGGATGTGGCAACACAGCGCCACGCAACGCAATTTATCGACGTTGATTGCGGACGGAATTCATGTTGTCGGCCCGGATGATGGCGCCATGGCTTGTGGCGAATTCGGGCCGGGAAGAATGGCCGAGCCAAGCAAAATAATTAAGACTATTCAATCTGTTATCAAGGCGGGGCCGTTGGCTGGGCGGCATGTAATTATTACCTCTGGACCAACGCATGAACCGATTGACCCTGTGCGATATATCGCGAATCGATCTTCGGGAAAGCAAGGCGCGGCCATTGCCAATGCGTTGGTATCTCAGGGTGCTACTGTGACATTTATTACCGGCCCTGCCAGCGCGGATGACCCGTCGGGCGCAACAATTGTAAGGGTGGAGACCGCCCGACAAATGCGAGACGCAGTCGCAGCTGCCGACTTTTGCGACGTGGCAATACTTGCGGCGGCCGTCGCGGATTGGCACGTAAAAACCGCGCAAAATTCAAAAATCAAGAAAACCGCATCGGGGGCGTTGCCGGTATTTGATCTGGCGGAGAACCCGGATATTTTGCAAGAAGTTGCCCAGAGAAAAACCAAAAGGCCACAACTGGTTATAGGTTTCGCAGCCGAAACCGACGATGTTGTCGAGAATGCAACGGCAAAACGTCTTAGGAAGGGCGCGGACTGGATTCTGGCCAATGATGTTAGCCCGAATTCCGGTATTTTGGGCGGGGATCATAACAAAATTACGCTGATCACCGCGACGAAAACCGAAAGCTGGCCCGAAATGTCCAAAGTTCAGGTCGCTCAAAAGCTGGCCCAGAAAATAATTGAGGTAATCGGTGCGTGAAACTTTGAAAGTCATGCGCGCTCCGCATTCAGATACCAGCCTGCCCTTGCCGCATTATCAAACTGCTGGTGCGGCTGGCATGGACCTGCGCGCGGATATCGGCAATAAACCGTTCACCCTTAAACCAAATGAGCGAGCTTTAATAAAAACCGGGCTTTGTTTTGAAATTCCAACGGGTTACGAGGTGCAATTAAGGCCTCGATCTGGGCTCGCGCTTAAGAATGGCGTCACGATGGTGAATGCCCCGGGAACCATTGACAGTGATTATCGTGGCGAAGTTGGCGTGATTTTGATAAATTTTGGCACCGAGGATTTTGTAATTCATCATGGCACCCGTATCGCCCAAATGGTGTTTTCCAAGGTCATTCAATGCAATATTGTTGAAACCGATATGTTAATGGAAACAGACCGAGGCCAAGGTGGCTTTGGCTCCACAGGAAATTAGAGATGCTGACACTTTCCAAAAAATCATCGCTGGCGCTGGAGGCGGTTCTGGACGTTGCTTTTAATTCGCGCCCGCATCCTGTGCAATCCAAAGACATAACCGAACGTCAGGGCATTCCGCAAAGATACTTGGAACAAGTGTTGCAAAAACTGGTTCGCGCCGGTGTTCTTAAGGGGGTTCGTGGGCCGCGGGGCGGTTATACCCTTGCCAAGGAAAGGCGCCGGATCACCTTGGGCGATATTTTGCGCGTAGTGGATAAAATGGAACATGAGGATGATGAACCCGTCAAACAATCCGCGTTGGGGGAGGTCATTATCGGCCCGATCAGAGAAACGGTTCAGAACGAGATTTTGCGTAAATTTGATGAATTAACCATAGACGATCTGTGCGATCAAGCCGTTGCAGCGGGCATACCCCGCGCCGGCGACGAAGAGAATGATTTCACCATTTAACCCGGGGGGGTGTGTGATGCCACTAAAACCAAATGGAAAGATTTTTCGAGATATAACCGAGACTTACGGCGGCACGCCGCTGGTTACACTGTCACGATTTGCCGCTGAACATGGTGTTGATGCGGAAATTTGTGGAAAAATGGAGTTTTTTAACCCGCTGGGGTCGCTAAAGGACCGCATAGGTGTGGGGATGATTGAGGCGCTGGAGGCTTCGGGAGCCTTAAAACCCGGCGGCGTTCTGGTTGAGCCAACATCGGGGAACACCGGAATTTCGCTGGCATTTGTATGCGCGGCGCGCGGCTATCGGCTTGTTCTGACAATGCCCGAAAGCATGTCGATTGAACGGCGAAAAATGCTGGCGCTTTTGGGGGCCGAACTGGTTTTGACCGATAGCGCGGCCGGGATGACCGGCGCAATTGAAAAGGCCAATGAATTGGTGCAGTCAATCGACGGGGCTATTATGCCTCAGCAATTTGAAAACCCGGCCAACCCTGCGGCACATGTCAAAACCACCGCTGAGGAAATTTGGGCGGATACTGGTGGAAACATTGATGTTATTGTGGCTGGCGTTGGCACGGGCGGCACGCTTACCGGGATTGCATCCGTTCTTAAGGCTCGAAATCCTGCCTTGCATGTTGTTGCCGTAGAGCCAGAAGATTCGCCAGTTTTATCAGGCGGCGTTTCCGGCCCCCATAAAATTCAAGGCATCGGCGCTGGATTTGTGCCAGCAGTTTTTGACGGTGATTTGGTTGATGAGATTCTGACAATTGGCAACGAGATGGCATTTGAAATGGCGCGCAAGGTTGCGGCGCTTGAGGGGGTGCCGGTTGGAATTTCCTCGGGCGCGGCACTTGCTGCCTCGGTTGAGGTTGGCCACCGGCCCGAAATGGCCGGTAAACGTATTGTTGCGATTTTACCAAGCTTTGCAGAGCGTTACCTGTCATCAGATTTGTTTGACGGAATCGCATAGGAATGATTTTTTCCGGCGGAATATGGTCAATTTGCATAATGGCAGGCCTTGCTTTTGGGTATGCACGCGTTTTCAACGCCAAGCGCTGGGTCCATTTTATTATTATCGGTATCGCGGTTGCGCTGGTGCTGATTTCCCAGATTTTACCGCAAGGGCATGTGTTTCGCCAAAGCGTTCGTCAGGATTTGATTTTTCTTTTCTGGGCAGGCGCGATCGCAGTGCCGGTTGGCATTTATACGCTTTTCATTCGCTGGGCGCGTCGCAAAGTTGAGGCGCGCCATGACGCCTGACCAAATAGAGCGATACGCGCGGCATATCGTATTACGAGAGATCGGCGGCCCGGGGCAGCAAAAATTGTTGAACGCTAAACTATTGTGCATAGGCGCGGGCGGGTTGGGCAGTGCTGCATTGATGTATTTGGCAGCGGCAGGCGTTGGAACCTTGGGTATTGTTGACGATGATACCGTGAGCCTGTCAAACCTGCAAAGGCAGGTTTTGCACAAAACCGATGGCATTGGTATGCCAAAAACTGACAGCGCAGCGCAGGCAATCAACGCGCTTAATCCCGGTATTAGCGTGGTAAAATTTCCTGAACGGCTGGCGCAGGATAACGCTGAACGAATATTTGGTGCTTATGATATTGTGCTTGATGGGTCCGATAATTTCGCAACGCGGTTTTTGGTAAATCAAACATGTGTTGACTTAAAAACCCCGCTGGTTGCCGCCGCGATGAGCCAGTGGGAAGGTCAAATCGGGTTTTTTGACCCCGCAAATGGCGGCCCGTGTTATTGCTGTGTTTTCCCGGAAACACCTGCCGCTGGACTGGTGCCAAGCTGCGCTGAGGCTGGCGTTATGGGGGCG
>CAZSSS010000200.1:0-4167 GCA_964609255.1 uncultured Rhodobacterales bacterium | reverse complement strand
CTTGTTTCTGCTGCGGTTTATGGGCAACCGGGGCTAAGCTTTCTTACAGCACGAATCAAAAAGGCCTGAGGTTTCCCTCAGGCCTTTTTTTATTCACCGGGTCAAAATCCTATTTGATTTTGCCTTCTTTATATTCAACATGCTTGCGCGCAACCGGGTCATATTTGTTTTTGACCATTTTTTCAGTCATGGTGCGCGCGTTCTTTTTAGCCACATAAAAGTGACCGGTTCCCGCGCTTGAATTCAGGCGGATTTTAATAGTAGCTGGCTTCGCCATTGTTCATTCTCCAAACGGGGGGCTTGTTTGCCCTGAAATCTCGAAATCGCGTTCTATACCCATATGGGGCAGAGTCAAGCCCTTGCTGCATTTATGCGCGTAAAAGACTGAAATGAGCGCGGCCATTGTCATGGCGAAAAAACGGCACATCAGCGGATTTATCCGGGTTTTTAAGAATTGCCATAACCTCGGACAGCACCACTTCGGTGATAAAGGGTAAATCAAGTGATTTTGCCGCGACCAGATCGATCCAGTGCAGGTGGTTCAGTTCATCCGAGGCATTGGAAAAATCGTCAAGATCGGTTTCAATACCTATTGCATCCGCCAGAAAAAACCGCGCGTCAAACCTGCGCGGACGACCCGGCGGCGTGATTGCGCGAAATATAAACCGCAGGTGATTGCCCCGAGGCAAAAGCATCAGGCCGGTTTCTTCGCGTAATTCACGCATTGCAGCATAACAAAGCGCCTGCGAGGCACCCGGTTTTGCGTCATTTGACAGCAGGGCATGGGTGCCAGGATCAAGGGGAATATCCGCTGAGTGATAGTCAGCTTCGTCAACCGCTCCGCCGGGAAACACATATTTGCTGGGCATAAATGCGGCATTGGCACCGCGCTGACCCATCAAAACCTGAGGGCAAGGCCGGTCATGCCGCAACAGGATAACCGTTGCCGCATCGCGGATTATTTTGCTTTTGTCGATTGGTTTATCCATG
This sequence comes from uncultured Rhodobacterales bacterium, assembly GCA_964609255.1. GTDB lineage: Bacteria > Pseudomonadota > Alphaproteobacteria > Rhodobacterales > Rhodobacteraceae > UBA3077. The sequence continues at coordinate 3,177 of CAZSSS010000200.1, read as the reverse complement.
GCGTAACTATGGCGATACGGGGTCTGACTGTCCAGTTAATCGCCGGATTTTGCCGGCCGGGCATCGCCAAAACCATGCATACGTTTCGCCCATTGTATGGCCACGAACATTCCCTTAAGGCGCGGTAACAAAAACAACGCCAATGTCAAAAACACAACCGAGAACCCCAGCGCCATTACCCATCCCTCTGGGCGGAATGTGGTGAAAACAATCAGCATCAACGGTGCAAGCAAATGGCCGCTGATCAGAATTGTTGCCCACGCGGGGCCATCATCCGCGCGGTGGTGGTGCAATTCTTCGCTGCATACCACGCATTCATCGCGCACCGTCAGGTAATCCCGTAATAACGGGCCGCTGCCACAATTCGGGCATTTGCGTTTCCAGCCTCGTAACAATGCGGGTTTTACCGGCCTGTCCAAGGTTATCTGTGAATCAGTGTTTGTTATGTCGTCCATGGGGTGCAACCTAAGGATTCATTATGAAAATAATAGGGGGACAAGCTGCCATGCGGCGGGATGTCACTACTTGTGAATTTTTTGAAAAATTGCGACGGAATGTGCTGCGCCGCGCGTTTAGCTTTGTGAAGGCAGGCAAGAACGCCTGTTTTATCTAAATTGGAGCAGAAACATGAAAAAACTTTTATTGGGCAGCACCGTTGCTGTATTTGCCGCGATGACATTAACCGCAGGTATCGCCAGCGCAAGAAATCACGGTGAAGGCGGTGGGTGTCGCCCCGAAATAACCTTTGCCATGCTGGATACGGATGGAAACGGGGCCGTAACCGCGCTGGAAATAACCGCAAAAGCCATGATGCATTTTGCTGAACAAGACACAAATGATGACGGATTTCTGGATGCCGCAGAAATTCTGGCGGCTGGGCAGGCACGCCATCCAGACCGTGCCGGTGATGAAAACGGCGAACGCGCAGAACACATGATTAACCGTCTGTTTGAACACAAAGATGCCAACCAAGACGGGCTGTTATCGCCTGAAGAAATGCGTTCCGATCGTGCCGAGGGCCGCTTTGAACGCACGGATACCGACGAAAACGGTGAAATATCGCAAGCGGAATTTGATGCAGCAAAAGCCGTGCATGGTGAACGCCGCGATGGGCGCAAAAAGGGGCCGCGCGGTTGCGACGACAGCTAATAGCATCCCCCCTGCGGCCAGCTGCAGGGGATTTCGGGGGTGTGAAAACGCGGCTGAGGCGGTAAAAGAACGGATGGAAATGGCGCTTAATAAACAACCTGATCAAAGCGACGAGACGTTGCTGGCATTGTTTGCCACCGGTGATCAGCACGCCGCTCGGGTGCTGACCGCGCGGCTGTTGCCGGGCGTTTTCGCCTTGGCGCGGCGCATGCTGGCGGATCAGGCTGAGGCCGAAGATGTAGCGCAGGAAGCCATGATCAAACTGTGGAAAATCGCGCCCGACTGGCGCCGGGGTGAGGCCAAGGTCTCAACCTGGCTTTACCGCATAAGCGCCAATCTTTGCACGGATCGTTTGCGTAAACGTCGCACCGTCGGGTTGGACGGGGTGCCTGAAACAGCGGATGAACAGCCCAGCGTCGAAGCAAACCTGATCGCCAATGATCGCGCCGCAACCCTAAGATCGGCACTGGAAAAATTGCCGGAACGACAAAAATTGGCACTTGTATTGCGCCATTTTGAAGAATTATCAAACCCAGAGATCGCAACGGTTCTGGAAACAAGTGTGGAAGCTATTGAAAGCTTGCTTGGCCGTGGCCGCCGGGCATTGGCCGGAATTCTGGCCCCAAAGCGTTCAGAGCTTGGCTTTGAACAGTGAAACCGAAAAGGAGACAAAGATGGCTGATAATGATCTGAATGACGCGGAACTTGCGACCTTTTTTAATGACGCAAAAGCCGCGCAGGAAAATGATGTGCCAATCCTGTTGACAGAGCGGGTTCTGGCGGATGCCGCAAAAATTGGTGCGCAACACGGCGCATTGAAAAACACCGCGCATGCCGCAAAACCACAAAACTGGATAAACCGGTTATTTGCCCCGATTGGCGGGGCCGGGGGGGCGTTTGCATTGGGCGCATTTGCCAGTATCGGGTTTTTTATTGGCTTGGGCGATGCGGATATACTGTATAACCTGCCGGTGATGGGCGATATTTTGACAACTTTTTCGGACGAGCTTGGCAGCATCTCTCCGGTTGATACACTCGATTATCTTATGGCAGAAGGCTGAGACATGACCGTTGATTCTGAAAATGTAAAAAGCAAACCCTGGGTTAAAATCCTGCTGGTTATTTCGCTTGGTTTGAATCTGGCGATTGCCAGCTTTGTTATCGGTATTTCAATCAAAGGTCCGCCAGCCCGGCGCACGCCGCAAAATCAGGATGCGGTTGCCTTTCTTTCATTTGCGCTGCCAGTTGAATACCGCCACGAGATCCGCCGCGAATTGCTGAGCCATCAGGCAGAGCTGCGCCCAAACCGCAATGCATTACGTGGCCTGCGCGACGAAATGGTGCTGCTGCTGGAAGCAGAGCCATTTGAGATTAGCAAAGTTGAAAGCTTGCTGGAACGTCAGCGCAGCCAATTTTTATCAATGGGGGAGCTGGCCCATGATGCGCTTATTCGCAGAATTGCGGAGTTAACGCCGTCAGAACGCCAAACTTATGTTAATTCGTTGCGGCGCGGCAATCCGGGTCGCCACAAATAATCAGGCAGCAGACGCAAAGAAAGAAACCAGATTACGGCCTTTTTCCTTGGCACGATACAATGCTTGGTCGGCTTGCTTGATAAGGTCATTCGGATCGCAATTTTCTGCTGAGCCAATGGCAACGCCGACACTGACAGTCACACGTAATTCTTTGCCGGACGGCAACAGGAATGCCTCTTTTTCGACCGAATCGCGCAGCCTTTCTGCGGCTTTTTCAGCAACAAATTTCCCGGCATCAGGCATGACAACAAGAAATTCCTCACCGCCCATACGAGCGACAAGGTCAACGCCGCGCACATTTTCCTGAAGCCTTCGGGTAAATTCCTTGAGAACAAAATCGCCCGCGTCATGGCCATGCATGTCGTTGACCAATTTGAATTTGTCCAAATCCATCATCATCACCGCAAATTCGCCCTTTGATTCCACCGCCCGTTCAACAATTTTGGTCATATGCTGGGTGGCGTAGCGACGGTTATACAGCCCCGTCAGCGGG
>CAZSSS010000199.1:0-4185 GCA_964609255.1 uncultured Rhodobacterales bacterium | reverse complement strand
CATTGCCAATCGCATCATTGCGCGAACATAGCCAGACCGAGCGCACATTGGCGTCACCGTCCTTATACCGCACCAGCAGCATCACGCTGGCAAGGTTGGCCGCAAGCGCCAGAAACCCGATTATACCCATGATCTCGGCCTCTGGCACACCAATGTAAAACACACGCCACAGCGTTGATCCAGCCACCCACAGCCCCATTACCAGCAATGTAAACGCCTTGAACAAGGCCGCGTTGGTGCGCACCGTGGCCGACATGCCAATCGCAGCCAGCGAAATGCCATATGTGGTGGAATCGCTCAGAAAATCCAGCGCATCAGCTTGCAGAGCTTGCGAACCCGCCAATTGCCCCGCCGTCATTTCCACAAAAAACATCACCGCATTAATCGCGATTACCAGCCATAATATCCGCTTGTATCTCGGGTCCATGCCCTCAAAAGTTTTTTGCGGACCGTGGCAACCACATTCATCCATATTCCGACTCCTTTTCATTTCAGTTGCCCATGGTATAATTGCTCTAGTCACTAGAGCTTCAAGAGGTATTTGAAAAAATGTTCAGCATTGGCCAAATCGCGCAGAAAACCGGGCTGAAAATCCCGACAATTCGGTATTATGAGCAGGAAAAACTGGTGACAATTATTGGCCGTTCCGCCGGAAACCAGCGACGATATTCGCAAGCAGATCTGGATCGGCTGGTTTTCATCAAACACGGGCGAGACTTGGGGTTAAGCCTTGATGACATCCGCGAACTGGTGGAATTGTCCGGTGACCCCAGCCAGTCTTGCGCCACCGCGAACCGAATTGCCGCAGACCATTTGGTATTCGTGCGCGAACGGATCGAAAAGTTGCAAGCGTTGGAGCAAGAACTGAACCGCATTGCCAATTCGTGCCATGGCAACACCATCGGCGAATGTTATGTCATTGAGGCCCTGTCAAACCATGCGCTGTGCCAGCATAACCATTAACGCATTGCGGTTTTGGCATCCGCTGGCACTCTCATAGGTTTATGTTTATTATTGGATCGAACACAGGATTTTGGATAATATTGACGGAGAAGGTTGCGCGATGGACCCTTGGGAAGACGACCGGCTTGGATACAAAGCCATTGGCGATACATTCACCAATTTAATCAAATCAATTGACTCCGCAAAGGTGATTTCGATTGAGGCCGGTTTTGGTCGTGGAAAAACCTTTTTCAGAGAAGCGTGGGCGGAACATTTACGACAATCTGGCGAAGTTGTCATTGAGATCGACGTGCAGCAGTCTGATCATTCTGGTGAACCCGTTGTGACGCTGCTTGGCGCATTGGTTGATGTGATGCCAAAGGGTGATGACGACAAAGGCAAAAAAGCGATGGCTGCTGCCAAAAAATTTGGCGCCATCGGGGTTAGAACCGTTGCCAAAACGCTGTTACGAGCAGGAGCGGATGAATTGATTGATGCTTTCACGGACACAGCCCTCGACAATCTGGATTTTGATGCTTTTGATAAGGTTATCAATGAGCTAGGCGATGGAATGTCAAAAGCCGCAGGGCAGTTAATCGCTGCCCAAATGGCCGCTGAAAAAGTGCGGGAAAAAGAACTGCCTGAACAACTTGATGCCCTTTTCGCGGCGCTTCAGAATGATAAAAGCAAGCGCGTTATTATCATTATTGATGAACTGGACCGTTGCCATCCAGATTATGCAATCGCGTTTTTAGAAGCGATGAAGCAGGTTTTTAACCGATCGGGCTTTGTGTTTTGCCTTATGATCAATGCGGATTATCTTGAAAACTTGGCGCAACACCGATTTGGCGTTTCGACCAACGATGAGAAATACCTCGACAAGTTTGTCGATATTCGCCTGATATTGGGCGCAAAAGAAGATAATTTCAAGAACGCAGTGTATGAGCTGGCTTTAGAATTGCCGCTTAAGACACCGTATGGCGACAGTGGCAGATTTTCTGTTGAACACGCGGCGAAATTGGCCAGCAATCTTGCGGTTCACACTAAGCTTTCGATGCGGATGGTTAAAAGAATTCTGCTGAAAGTTGAAATAGCATTGCGTTGTTATGCTGACCGGCCGCTGGATGCCTCGCTGCTGGTATTCCTTGCGTTTAAGGATGTGACGACTGTTGAATTTGGTTCAGATTTCTTACTCCGAAGCTTTCTGACGCCTAAAGAAGGCGTGAGGAAGATAGAGTGGTGGGAGAGATCACGACCTAAAGATCGCAATAATAGTTTAATAGTAAATGAATTAAACCAATTGAAACGGGATTCAGTACCGGAGCTTTTTGAGTTGCCGTATGAACGCTATCAGATGCCAGGCGACGAATACGACAATCATGAGGCCTACTATGAGTGGCATAAAGTTTTTAAATATTTGGCTCCACATTATGTGCCGAGCCATCAAGAAGTATTAAATGCCGTGGCGGTTGTTATCGCGCCTGCGGACTAAATTATCCTGTGGGTTTAAAAAATTGTGTGAGATCTGGTAGATATTGCCATTTGGATGACCCGCAAAACAAAAAACGGGCCGCCAGATGGCAGCCCGTTAAAATTCATTATCGTAAAACGATTAGGCGTTGATCACGTCTTTTAGGGCTTTGGCGATGGTCACTTTGGCCACGCGGTCAGCGTCTTTGTGCATTTGCTCGCCAGTCGCCGGATTGCGCACCATACGATCAGGACGGTCACGGCACGAGAATTTACCAAGGCCCGGCAATGTCACAGCACCACCGCCCGCAACTTCGGCAGTCACGATTTTGCAGATTGCATCAAGTGCTGCATTGGCGCCATTTTTGTCGCTGCCCAGCTCTTCGGCCAGTGCTGAAACAAGTGCGGCTTTGGTCATAGGCTTTTGTGTCATGGTTTATATCCCTTGTTGATTAAGTTTCTTAATATGTTCGGCTTTACCCGTTTCCGCCGTGACTAAATCCGTTTTAACGATAAAACTCAATAACTGAATGCGAATTCGCCTCAATTTTCTTTGTGAAACGCACTGAAACCAGCGGAGTATCGCCGAAATTGGGTGATTTTACAGAAATGCAGTCTCCTCAAAGCTGCGTAATTTTCGCGAATGCAATCGTTCCAGCGGCATATCGCGCAGGCTCTCCATGGCTTTGATGCCGATTTGCAAGTGCTGCGCGACTTGGGTTTTGTAAAATTCGGTTGCCATGCCGGGCAACTTCAACTCTCCGTGAAGCGGTTTGTCAGACACACAAAGCAAGGTGCCATAAGGCACCCGAAACCGAAAACCATTGGCCGCAATGGTGGCGCTTTCCATATCAAGCGCAATGGCGCGGGATTGGGAAAGACGAAAAACCGGGCCGGATTGATCGCGCAATTCCCAGTTGCGATTGTCAATTGTGGCCACCGTGCCGGTCCGCATGATCTTTTTCAGCTCATAGCCCGAATAATTCGTCACCTCGGCCACGGCGGTTTCCAGCGCTACCTGCACCTCAGCCAATGCCGGGATCGGCACCCATGTTGGCAGGTCATCATCCAGCACTTTATCTTCGCGCATATAGGCGTGCGCCAAAACATAATCGCCAAGGTTTTGCGAATTGCGCAGGCCCGCGCAATGCCCCAGCATCAGCCAGACATGCGGGCGCAGCACCGCCACATGGTCGGTGATGGTTTTGGCATTGCTTGGCCCCACGCCGATATTCACCATTGTTACACCCGACCCGTCAGCGCGGGTTAAATGATAGGTCGGCATTTGCGGCGAGCGGCCCGCCGGTTCGCCTTTGGTGCCTGTGGCGGTGGTTATACGATTACCCGGTTCCACCACAGAAACATAACCCGAATGCGGATCATTGATCTGTTGCAGCGCAAAATCTTTGAATTCATCCATGTAAAACTGGTAATTGGTAAACAGCACATGATTTTGAAAATGCGCCGGACTGGTGGCTGTATAATGCGCCAGCCGCGCCAGCGAATAATCCACCCGTTGCGCAGTAAACGGCCCCAGCGGCAAGGCGCCAGACGCATCGCGCCCCGCCGTGCCGTTAACGATTTTATCATCGGTGCAATCCAGATCAGGCACGTCAAACAAGTCGCGCAGCGGGCGGTCAAGATGGTCCTCGATCGACCCTTCAATATGCGCACCTTCGCGCATGGCAAAATGCACCGGAATAGGAATATCCGAAACGCCGATTTCAACAGGAACATTGTGATTTTCCAGCAACAGCCCGATTTGGTCGAGCA
>CAZSSS010000198.1:0-4205 GCA_964609255.1 uncultured Rhodobacterales bacterium | reverse complement strand
CAGGGTTGGCTTGGGAGGCGCGGTTAGCCCGTTTTTAAAATCCTGATGCCGTTGGCCAATAATCTGTAAATCCAGTGTCAGCACCAATGCCGAGCAACCCGCTGCTTTTGCGCGATCAATCAGCCGGCCAAGATAATCCTTGTCGCGCATCACATAAAGCTGAAACCAGAACGGCTTGGTGGTGTTTTTGGCCACATCCTCAATGGAGCAAATCGACATAGTGGACAAGGTAAAAGGCACGCCGAATTTTTCAGCCGCCTTCGCCGCTTTTATTTCACCATCAGCGCTTTGCATTCCGGTTAATCCGGTCGGAGCCAGCGCCACAGGCATGGTTACATCTTGCCCGATCATGGTGCTGGCAAGGCTGCGGTTTTCCATATTCACCGCCACCTTTTGGCGCAGACGAATACGTGCAAAATCTGAGGCATTGTTGCGATAAGTCGATTCGGTCCATGATCCTGAATCAGCATATTCAAAAAACATTTTTGGAACGCGGCGTTTTGCCAACGCCTTCAAATCCTCGATACACGCAATTTTTGCCATTCTACACCCTTTTTACGTCTTAATCCCGCCCCTTCGATATTGCCAAACCAGCCCAACGTCAATTGACCCTTTTCAATCAACGACAAATGCCCTATACGACCCGCTTCACGCGGCGCTTACACCCTTGGAGGATCGCCGCCTTTTTTATTGGAGAAATACAATGGCAGATCTACTTGATCTTACAGTTTCGGCAAGAAGCGGGGCCGGCAAGGGGGCTGCTCGTGCGACGCGCCGTGAAGGTTTGGTTCCCGGTGTTGTTTACGGCAATGGCGAAGACCCCGTTTCGATTAGCGTCGAATTTAACCCGTTGCTGAAAATGCTGCGCGCCGGTAAATTCATGTCCACCCTGATCAACCTGACAATTGACGGCAAAGACCAGCGGGTTATTTGCCGTGGCGTTCAGCGCGATGTGGTCAAAGACCTGCCGATCCACATCGATTTCTTGCGCCTGTCGCGTACGTCGCGCATCAACCTGAATATTCCGGTTGAATTCGTGAACGAGGCTGATTGCCCCGGCCTAACCAAAGGTGGCGTTCTGACCGTTGTGCGCAACGAGGTCGAAATGAAAGTTACCGCTGGCGACATTCCTGAAAACCTGATCGTTGATCTGTCGGGTCTTGAGGTTGGGGATGTGGTTCACATGTCAGATATTGAGCTGCCCGAGGGCGCGCGCGCCATGATCACCGGACGTGATTTTGTGATCGCCAATATCGCAGCTCCATCCAGCCTGAAATCTGCTGATGAAGATGAAGACGGCGAAGATACAGAAACAGATGCAGAAGCAACTGAAGGCGAAGAAGCCACAGAGGAATAAGTCCCCCGTGCTTTGAAATTTGGGCGTGCTGCACATGCAGCGCGCCTTTTTTTTGCCCAAAACTCTGATATAAGAACCAAAAGGGCTGGTTATGAAATTATTTGTTGGCTTGGGTAATCCCGGTGCTAAATACACACACAACCGTCACAACATCGGCTTTGTCGCCGTTGATCAAATCGCCTCGGGCCACGGGTTTTCGCCGTGGAAAGTCAAATTCAGCGGCCTGATATCCGAGGGGCGTTTGGGCCGCGAACGTATCGTGCTACTGAAACCCACCACCTTTATGAACCTGTCGGGCCAATCCGTTAGCGCCGCGATGCAATATTTCAAATTGACCCCCGATGATGTGACTGTCTTTCATGATGAACTTGATCTTGTGCCCGGCAAAACCCGCCTGAAAACCGCCGGAGGCCATGCGGGGCATAACGGCCTGCGCTCTATTCACCAACATATTGGTGACGCTTATCATCGCGTGCGCATCGGCATTGGCCACCCCGGTCACAAAGACAGGGTTGCCGGATATGTGCTGCATGATTTTGCCAAATCCGACGCTGACTGGATTGACGATCTGATGCGTGGCATTGATGATGGCATCATTGAATTAGCCTCGGACGAGGGGCCAAAATTCCTGAATGCCATTGCCCGGCGCATCGCGCCTGCGCGCCCCTCAACAGGCCAAAAGCCCGCCAAAAAGGCGCCGGAAAAACCGGTTGCTCAGGCTGACACACGCTCAGCTCTGCAAAAACTGAAAGACACTTTTTCTTAGGCTAAGAACCCGTGCTTTTAGCCAATGTGATGGTAATAGCCGCGTCATTTTCAAAGCAATCATCTGAATCAAAATAGGGCATAATATCACCAACTTCGACAAAAAGAACACCGCTCTGGTCTGTGCCAATACCCTCGGACATTTCGGCCAAAGCGTCTATCGCACAATAAAGCGAGGAGCTAAGCTGACCCGAACCAAGAACAAGTATGCTTGCGCCATCTTGCGCCACCAGCGGTGCCGGATCATCGGCAAACATATTAAACGCTTCGGAATTGGCCAAAGCCAAATAAGCATCATCCGAAAGCTGGGCGCTTGTCGCTGAATCTGACGTATTAGAATCATCTTGGGCAAAAGCACTGCCATAGCTGAGGCCAATTACAGTGATCGTAATAAGTATAGTGTTAAGTTTAATCATTTTTCTACTCGTATATTAAATATATTGAATATTTGAATGCTCAGTGTTAATTGGCAATAAACACTGAATACGGCAGAAACATGACCCCGCTCAGAAAATTTGACCAAGGCGTTGGGTGCTTGTTAAGGAATTGTTAGATAATTGTAAAAACCATACATCATAAAAACTATGCGGCCTATTGGGTTCTACGCCCAACAAAAAGCCAGCCGAAAAATCGGCTGGCCAGCATTAGATTACCACTATTGGCGGTTTAGTCCTTGCGAAAGAATTTCTTTTCGCGCGGCTTGCCATCCCAGCCGGGTTTGCCTTTGGGGCCACGATCATCAAAACGTTTCTCGCCGCCATCACGATCGCCACCCTTGTAGCCCCCCTTATAACCAGAGCCACCGCCATCACGGTCACCGCCATATGGCTTGCCGCCGCCCTTATAGCCGCCACGATCACCACCGCCACCACGATGGCCGCCACGATCACCGCTATGCTCGCGGGTTTCCCATCTTTTGATCAAGGCAACATTAAACGTATCACGATGAATGGTGCCTTCATTGCACCAGAGGGTCGAAACCTGATCTCCGTCCACAGCCTCAATCGCCATGCGAGGCGACCCCGCGGTCAAAGCAACAATATCACCCATTTTATATTCCGGCATTTTTCTATCTCCCTACGCTACGCAACAATGCGGAAGCGCGATACATACGCCTTTATGCAAAGTTTACAACCAGATTTTACGGCAAAGATAATTTCAGTGATCACCCAAAAACCGGGACCAAAGCCGAGCGAAGCGAGGCCATTACTGCTCGTTTATGATCCCTCCGCAAGGAGGGTCAAAACGGCAGTTGCTTCTTTTCCCTACGCTCTCCCGCAGTCCAGCCATGTTGCTTGCGCAACACGTCTTCCCTTTGGGCCACGCCCTCGGCTTCGCCATCGGGTGCGACAACGGCTACGCCAATGTCGGGGTGGGTAATCTGGACAGCACGGTTAGATCTTAACGTTTAGAATATCCGCGACCGTAAAAATATCCTTATCGCCACGGCCGCTAAGGTTAACCACCATAAGATGGTCTTTTGGCAATTTACCCGCGATTTTCGCAGCATGGGCAATAGCGTGCGACGATTCCAGCGCCGGGATAATTCCCTCGAGCGCGCATAATAACTGAAACGCATCCAGCGCTTCGTTATCAGTCACCGATACATATTCCACCCGCCCCATATCGTGCAGCCACGAATGCTCTGGCCCGATGCCGGGGTAATCAAGCCCCGCCGAAATGGAGTGCCCTTCCAGAATTTGGCCGTCATCATCTTGCAATAAATAGGTGCGGTTGCCGTGCAAAACCCCGGGCCGCCCGCCGGTAATACTGGCGGCGTGTTCATGGCGCGCATCCACCCCGTGGCCGCCGGCCTCTACCCCTATAATTTTAATATCTGCGTCATCAAGAAACGGATGAAACAGCCCCATCGCATTAGAACCACCGCCAATGCACGCCACAAGACTGTCAGGCAAACGCCCCTCTTGCGCGTCCATCTGCACGCGGACCTCCTTGCCGATAATGGTCTGAAAATCCCGCACCATCGCGGGGTATGGGTGCGGGCCAGCCACGGTGCCAATGCAATAAAACGTCTCGTCAACATTGGTTACCCAGTCGCGCATCGCCTCGTTCATCGCGTCCT
>CAZSSS010000197.1:0-4248 GCA_964609255.1 uncultured Rhodobacterales bacterium | reverse complement strand
AAGTGCGTTTGATCGATGGTCAGACTATTTTGCAAACATTTTTGTGCCATCACTGAATTGCAAAATAGTCTGACCATCGATCAAACGCACTTCGTCCACTCTGGTGTAAACCAATGCATGGGCATCAAGCAAAACCTCACCGTCTTTCAGCGATTCAACCTTGAATGAAAACCGCCGGCCTTCTTCGGCGCGTTGGCCATTGGCCAATATGCCGGACCAATTTGCGTATTCTTCGGTGGGGTCAACAGTTTGTGTTGCTGCAATTGTGCCATTTTCGTTATACACAACCAGCCGCGCGGCGTCTGCCTCGCGATGCACAATCAGCTGCACATCCAGCGGGTGGTTTTCATAAGGTGCAGATCCGGGGTTTCGCACTTCGCGCCCGATCCATTGTGCCAATCCACCGGTGGCACCATTTGCCAATGCCTCCAGAATGCTTTCAAGTTTTGCGTTTGACTGGACCTGTTGTTCCACCGCAGAAAAGCTTGCGAGCTGTGCAACAAAAGCGGTTGATTCAACCGGTTTCAACGGGTCTTGGTTACGCAACTGGGCTGTTAACAGCGTCAGGAATGTTTGAAAATCCCCGGTTGGGTCAACGCCTGCATCGGTGTTGCCGGTTGACCGGGCAAAGCCCGAAGCGGCTTGATTGATGTTGGATACACTTTCCATAATAAACCTTTCTAAAGTCGAATATCGAGCGTATCGCCCGGTGAATAGGTCAAGTCATAACTGGCCTCAGCGGCAATATCCGCGCCAATGCCTGCGGCGTTTGGCGTTTGATCCTGTGCGTTTTGGGTGTCGGACCCTTGGGTGTCTGACTGAAATTCAAACCCTGCTTGTCCAAACCCGGCTTTTTCAAAGGCTGCGGATAATATGTCGGCGTGGCGGCGCATCAGTTCGGCGATCTCGGGGCGTTCCGTTGATATAACCGCGTGAAGCATATTTTCGGAATGGCTCATTGTGATGGTGACCCGCCCCAGTTCCGGCGGATCAAGACGCAATTCAATTCGGGGTTCACGGTTGCCGGATATTTTAACAACCATTTGCTGGGCGATATTTTTGGCCGCGTCATTGGCGTGTGTGCCCTGCAGCATTGGCGAAGATTTCGCCATTAAGGAGCCAACGACATGATCGCGCGGCGATTCGACCGCAGTAATAAACCCGGCAGGTTCAGCCCATATAGATGGTTCCGGCAAAGCGGTCAGACCCGCTGTGGCGGTAGGAGCGTTTTGCGCGGCAATAATAGATGCCCCCGAAATTTGGGGTGTTTTGGCAGCAATCACAGGTTTTTCACGGTGATCAGATGATCCCCGATCCACACGGGCACCCGGTTTTTGAAGAATGGTTTGTGCGGGCAGCAATTTGGTTTCCGGAGCATCAATGGATGCAGCCCGGGTTTGCCCATCAGCCCGGATAATTGACGACCCGGCAATGCCGGATGCGCCGGTATCGGGCTTGGCAGCACCATCGGCCGCGATTGAAACCAATGGTTCAGCACGTTGCGCAACAACGTTGGTTATGTGCTGCACGTCGGTTTTTGGTGTTGCGGACGGCATAGCCGCTGCCAATGAAAACGGCATTTCGGGGGCTATTGCCTGTGTCTCGGGCGCAAAAACCAATGGCGATATCGGGGATTCGACCGCAGGATCGGCTGTCGTGCTGATGTCCGGTTGCGCGGCGTTTGATTCGGCTAAAGAAATATCCGGCAACGGTTTTGAATTGGCAGCGGTCCAGAAAACCGCGGCACCATTGTCCGGCCCGTCCTGAATTTTTGGCAGAGATACGGCAGGTATCTTTTGCTGCTGCTCGTCGGTTATCTTTGTTGCTGTGGCCGGTTCATTGCCAAATTCGGCAAGCATATTGGTAAAATTCAACACCGAAACGTCAACAGGCACAGGCTGCACCGGTGTTGTTTTGACAATTTGGCTGGCATCAATCGGGATTGAGCTGCCGGCGGTTTGTTTCATAAAGTCCATTCTATGACCCATAAAAATTTCACTGAAATAACAAATGCCGCATCTCCGTTACGAATTGTTTACTGGAATCGGTAAGATTGGCCCTGACGGAAAGTTTTTAGGTAAGGTTTTATGGAAATATCAGTTGGACAACCGATACTGAGCGATGCATCAGCCGAACGCACAGCGCGTATTGCGGTGCTTAAAGAGACCGCCAAGGCGTTTGAGGCCTCATTTTTGGCAGAAATGCTTAAGAATACCGGCCTTGGCAAGTCTCGTGATTCTTTTGGGGGCGGCGCGGGTGAGGAAGCTTTTTCAAGCTTGCTGACCACTGAACATGCCAATTTATTGGCTGAAAATGGCGGTATTGGCCTTGCGGAACATATTTTCAACAGCCTTGCCGCGCGTGAGGGCCTGGAATGATAACGGCATTTATTGCCCGCACTCGATTGCGTCAGGTGCTTGGTCTAATGGAAGATGAGCGCCACGCCTTGCTTGACGGCCCGCTTTCCAGCTTATCCGAAATTGCCGCAAAACGGCTGCTTATACTAGATAGTCTGGAAAAAGGCGGGCCGGTAGCACGCAAAGTGCTTGGCGACGGGCTGCAGCACCTGCGCAGTCTTGCCAAGCGCAACAAGAAATTATTTGAGGCAAGTTTGGCAGGGATGAACGCAGCAACGGAAACATTGCAGTTGCTGGAGCAAAACCTGAATGTGATGGAAACCTATACTCCGCTGGGTAAAAAGGTGAGCGTTTCACAAAAAACATCCAAAAAAGATCATCGGATTTAAAAAATTAACGCCGATTTGAATTTGAAATTGTTGAAAATTTTCGGCATTCGGATGGGCGGCGTTAAGATTTCATTATGTGTAATCAGGCAGATTGATGGAGCGATCTTGAACAGGTTGCCGCTCTTGAAACAAAGGGCGAAGCGTCAGAACGGCGAAAAGCGGATCATGGAATATGGTCTAAATTGAAACAGCGGCGCCGAATGCGCTGCACCGCCGAAGGAAATGCAAATGTCTAGCATTCTTACAAACTCCAGCGCCATGGTTGCGCTGCAAACACTTCAAAGCATCAACAAAAGCCTTGGCTCTACTATGGGGGAAATTTCGACCGGTAAATCGGTTGCGAACGCCAAGGACAACGCGTCTATCTGGGCGATTTCGCAAACCATGCAATCCGATGTCGACGGTTTTAAGGGCATATCTTCTGCGCTGGCAACCGGTGGTGCATCTGTGGCTGTGGCCCGTACCGCGGCTGAATCGATCACTGGCCTGCTTGGTCAGATCAAATCCAAAATCGTGGCTGCGCAGGATCCTTCTGCGGATCAGGCAAAACTGCAAACTGATATTGCCGAATTGCGCAATCAGGTTGGTTCGGTTGTGAACGCAGCCCAGTTTAATGGTTTGAACCTTGTTGATGGCAGCACTGCCTCTGTAAACGTTCTGGCCTCGCTTGACCGTGATGCAACAGGCACTGTGACTGCGTCCAATATCGCTGTTTCAGGCCAAAACCTGTCAACAGCTGCTGGTGCAATTAAAGCTGGTCTTACTGGTTCTGATGGCGTTGGTGCTGATAACGCAACAGCTGCTATCATTATTGATGCCGGTAATACTGCTGACATTGTGATTGATAACACAGCTGCTCTCGCTGTTGGGGATACCTTTAATATCGAGATCGGTTCAGAAACTGTATCATATGTTGTAACCGCTGAGGATGTTGGCGCAGGCGCACCTGAAGAAGTTGTGGCAAATGGTATTCGTACTGCCATCAATGGTATGTCTGACAGCAACATCACTGCTGATGTTTCAGGTGCCACAATTACGGTTAGTAATGGGGCAGCTGGTGATACGGTCAACATGACGTCGGAGATCGTTACGGCTGGCACTGGTGCGCTTTCGGGTCTTGCGGGTATTGACGTAACTGGCGGTGGTGCTGTTCAGGCTTTGGCTGATATTGAAGGTCTGATCCAGACATCGATTGACGCAGCGGCTGCTTTTGGTTCAAGCCAGGCACGGATCGAAACCCAAAGCGAATTTGTCGGTAAGCTGATGGATTCCCTGAAAACGGGTATTGGCGCACTGGTTGACGCTGACATGGAGGCCGCATCTGCACGTTTGCAAGCGCTTCAAGTTCAGCAACAGCTGGCGACACAGTCTCTGTCGATTGCCAACCAGGCACCGCAGAACATTCTGTCATTGTTCCGGTAAGTTAATGCGCAAGGCGGGGGTCTTCCTCGCCTTGCGCCACCAAGAATTCATAACAATCACACGCTGGATTTTCCAGCAAG